>CAXTUE010000705.1:0-2413 GCA_964247355.1 uncultured Ktedonobacteraceae bacterium
GGTTTATCACGTCCTCCTAGCCTTTTCAATCGCCAAGGAGGACGCGATAAATCGGTCCCTACGAGCGTTTTCGTGCCAACCATTTTTCGGCGAAGTCGACGGCGGCGCGTTGCGGAAAGAGACGAGCGGTAGCAGAGCCAACACGTCCCAGTTTGACAAGCCGTGTGTCCTGCTCAAAGTCGTCGCCAATGTCTGGGAAGATATCGGAGTCGATTTCGATATCGCGGTACTGCTTCCATACTCGCTTTCCGTCTTCCATAATTGGAGCACCTAGCATGGTTGGTACAGCAAACGGAGCACGGTATTCTGCTAGATGAAACGACGTATTGCTGTCGTAGCCGACACCTAATAAAAGCACCCAACCGTCCAGTTCGTAGAGACGCGCAAGCGGCGAATCCTCGCCCAGGCCATTCTCAAGACTATGATGTGCCGTGATAAATTGTGCATGATGACCCCATGCAGCAAACGAGTCGGTTGGGTGGTTGCTGCGTGACACATTGGGCCATGTACGGAATGCCTCGACAATTTTTCCCATGCCATAGGTAGGTGTTGTTTCGGGATCGAAGGCGGGCATAGTATCGTAAATCACGGACCACCATGCTTGCGGCACGGGCGGATTTTGCCATTTCGCAGGGTCAGAATTGCCACTGGTATGCGTGGGTACGACGATAGTTCCCTCTGGCGTCACAACATCCATCAGGGCTTGTACGACAGCAATAGGTCCACCGCTCACCCATCCAATCGCACGTAGCGAAGAGTGCATGAGTAGCGTCATCCCTGCCGTCACTCCTAGTTGGCGTAGATCGTGTGCCAGACTTTCACGCGTACGAGGCGTAGGAGTTGCGTTGATGATATCTTCTTCACTCATTTTCTTTGTACCCTCCTAAATGTAGGGACCAATTTATCACGTCCTCCTGGTCTTTTCAATCGCCAAAAGGACGTGATAAATTGGTCCCTACAGGCGACGTATCCACATTAAATTGCATATTTTTTCAGTAATTGACGGGCGATGATTAAGCGTTGAATTTCGCTGGTTCCTTCGCCAACGAGCATGAAGGGGGCGTCACGATAATAGCGTTCGACATTGAAATCTTTGGTATAGCCAAAACCACCGTGAATGCGTAGGGCGTCCAGCGTAACCTCCTGGCACATTTCGGAGGCGAAGAGCTTTGCCATGCCTGCCTCTAAATCGCAACGCTCGCCACGGTCTTTTGTCTGCGCGGCTTTGTGCAAGAGGAGGCGCGCGGCCTCGATTTTGGTTGCCATATCCGCTAGCTTGAGTTGTATCGCTTGATGTTGCGCGATAGGCTTGCCAAAGGTGACACGTTCCTGTGCGTACTTAATGGAGTCGTTAAAGGCAGCTTGCGCGATACCAACCGCACGGGCTGCGACATTGATACGTCCCACCTCTAGCCCGCTCATAGCATGTTTGAAGCCTTCGCCCTCGATGCCGCCCAGCAGGTTCGCGACTGGAACGCGTGTGGAGTCAAAGAGCAGTTCTGCTGTATCGACGCCCTTATAACCTAGCTTCTCAAATGTGCGACCAGCCGTGAAACCAGGAGTTCCTTTTTCGACAAGAAAGACGCTCATTCCCTTGTACGGCGGTTATGCGGACGTATCGGTCCGTGCCAAGACAGCGAAGATGCTAGCGTTCGCGCCATTTGTCACCCACAATTTAGAGCCATTCAGGATGTATACATCATCTTTGCGAGTCGCGGTCATGGTGATTGCCTGCACGTCGCTACCCGCATTGGCTTCTGAGATACAGAGGCCACCGCGTTTATCGCCCTCTGCCATGACGGGCAAAAACTTCTGCTTCTGCTCCTCGGTTCCAAAGGTAGCAATTATATACGCGACCAGCACATGCGTATTGACGATTCCGCTCAGGCTCATCCAGCCTCTCGCTAATTCTTCGACGATAGAGACATACGTCTCGAAATTGAAGCCGAGGCCATCATACTGCTCCGGGATGGTGGCGGCAAATATCCCCATTGTCTTAAGCTTTTCGATCAGTGCAAGGGGATAGGTATCGTGTTGCTCAAGCTCGTGTGCAACAGGTATGACCTCGCGGTCCACAAAACGCCGCACCTGCTCAATCACCATTTGTCGCTCGTCATTGAGAGATGTGTTCATGATGTCTACTCCTTCGGTGTCGCTTAACGTATCTCAGTGTATATAGTATACTTCCAAAAGGCTGTGAGCATCTATTTCTTTTAAGGGATAACAGGAAAAATTCAAATAAGGCACGAAAAAGTCTTGACAAGTGAGGGCTACTCTGATATCATTCTTTCTACGCAAGGGGAACTCGTAAGAACGGTTCTTGTAAGCGTACAAGCAATGGAGTCGTGGTGTAGTGGCCTAACATGTCTGCCTGTCACGCAGAAGATCGCGGGTTCGAATCCCGTCGATTCCG
>CAXTUE010000706.1:0-2411 GCA_964247355.1 uncultured Ktedonobacteraceae bacterium
TTATCGTGGTTGATGACCTGCAATGGGCCGATGAAGCACTACTCGATCTGCTCGAATATCTCACAGAACGTATCACAACCGTGCCGGTGCTCTTCCTCTGTCCTGCTCGCCCCGATTTCTTTGACCGCAGACGCGATTGGGGCGGTGGGCAGCGTAACTTCACCACGATAGAACTCGACGCACTTTCAACGGAGGAGAGTAGCAACCTTGTCGATGCTTTGCTCAATACCGACGATTTACCAGAGGTATTGCGTCATACGATTCTGACACGCGCGGAGGGCAATCCGTTTTTTGTCGAAGAGATTATTCGTATGTTTATCGACCAGGGACTGCTTGTGCGCGAACGCGAAGAGGACGGTGACGTGTGCTGGCGGCTGGGTCACGCCAACGAAACACTTGTGAGTGAGCTGACAACGCTCGCGGAACCACCAAATGATACTCTGCTCAACATGCACTACCTGCTCCCCATTCCGCAGGTACCAGACACAGTGCAGGGCGTTCTGGCCGCGCGCGTTGATCTGCTGCATCCATTAGAAAAGTTCATTTTGCAACATGCAGCCATCATTGGCCGCACGTTCTGGCTCTCTTCACTCATGGAGCTTGCAGGCAATCTCGCGGAAGACGTTGTGCTGAGAGCTATCGACTCGCTCATGTATCGCGATTTTGTGATCGAGGATGACGAGGACATACAGGTACGTAGCCCTATCGAGCATGACCGCACCTTTAGTTTCAAGCATGTGCTGATTCGCGATGTGGTCTATAACAATATCCCACGCGCACGACGTTCACAGGAACACGCGCAACTCGCGTTCTGGCTAGAGGAGCATACGACATCTAACTCGACCAGTTATATCGAACTACTCGCCTATCATTACCAGCAGGCACTTATCACATGGTCGCCAGCAGTACGTGTTGTTGAAGTTGTGAGTACACAGGAGGCATCCAACGAGGGCGAGTCTACTCCTGTACGGTTAACGCGACCCGAACTACGGCGGCGCGCCATTACCTATCTCACATGCGCAGGCGATCAAGCCTTGAACAGTTACTATACCCTACGTGCTCTACAAGCCTATAACGATGCACTGGAATTATTGCTTGACTCGGCGGCAGATGTACCAACAATTGTCTCGATGTACGAGAAACTGGGCGACGCATATTCGCAACGCGGCTCCCAGGAAGAGGCGTGTCAGGCATATCGTAAAGCACTACGGCTCGCGACAGGTGAAGGAGTAGACCCTGAGACGGTTGATGTGCTCTATCTCTATGCACGCCTGGCAGAACTTGCCACACGCTGGCTCGGTGGCTTCGACAATCCACCAGATGCACAGGAGGCCCGCAATTATATTGACGCAGGTCTGAAGCTGTTGGACGAAAAAACGTTGAGCATGGAACGCGTGGCCTTTCTCACCTATCAGGCCTTCTGGTATATTCGCCAGTTGGAGACCACAACCAATGCCCAAAAAGCCGAGCTAGCTGAACAGGCACTGGCAAGCGGACACGAGGCCTTGCGTCTCGCTGAACAACTCAACAATCCCAGTGTGCTCTCGCTTGCTCTTGATGCCGTCGGCTTCATCTACACGGAATATCACAAATACAACGAGGCACTACACATACAGCGTCGACGCCAACAGCTAGAGGAGAAGCTGATCGACCGCGAAGAACTCTATGACCTGTATATCTCGCTCGGCAAAATTCACACACACGTCGCTGACTATCCAACGGCCTTGATGTGGTTTGGACGCGCCTGGAATAATGCGCAGACGATGGAAAGCCCTTCCCTGCTGCTTACCAGTATGGCGTGGCGCATGTGGACATGGCTGCAATGGAATCGCTGGCAGGAGGCACATCAGGTCGCGCTCGATATCCTGCGCTTGATCGAGCAATACCAGCAAGACGAAAAGCGGCAACTCTGGGCGTTAGAGACGCTTGCCATGATCGAGTACCGGCAAGGAAACGCGGAGCAAGGCGACTACTACGCACGGCAATACAAACGGCTCATCGACCAGCAGGAAGCGCGTACAGAACGCCCGGAGGGTGATACTACCACCTTGATGCGTATGCGTGATATCTATATCGCACGTCAGGACTGGCCACAAGCTGTCGATGCCTATAAGAAAAAACTTGAAAACAGCGAACCTCTTCCATCGCCGGAGGTACTGGCGGTACTGGCCGACTTGATGGCGACAACAGGCGAGAATGCAGAGGTTCTGGAAAACATATGCACACGCGCGCTGACTCTTGCCGAAGAGTCGGGAGCCTGTAAAAGCCTCGCCCTTGCCCTTCGCGCGCGGGGCCGCATGTATATTCAACAGCAGCAGTGGTCGCTGGCCAAAGATGATTTGTGCCAGGCACTACAAAGCAGCGAAGCTCTCGACATTCCCTGGGAGCGCGGCATCACGCTCTCCGGCGGG
>CAXTUE010000707.1:0-2410 GCA_964247355.1 uncultured Ktedonobacteraceae bacterium
GTGCATGAGTACATTATCCTGCATATTAAAGACGGATAATGCATTCGACTCAGCAACCCAGAGACGCGTTGTTGTATTGGCTGAGCCACTTGCATTCGCAAGTGCTAGTCCATACACAGGACTTTGCAAAGAGAGCACTCGTACAATCGAACAGTCTGTGGAACGCAGGGCTGTAACCTGATTAGAGGCATTTCCTGCTACGTACAGAATTCCTTGTGCGGAATCTAGCGCAAGTAGTGTTGGATGACCGCTTATATGGGCGTGACAGACAACTTGTTTTGCTTTGGGCGCGAAAACTGTCACCTGCTCAAGGGCTGGTTGAGCGATGTAGAGTAAGCGACCATCAATGCTAAGCAGAACGTTCGCAGGATCGCCGCTTACTTGAAATGTAGTTGCGACTTTTTGTTGTGCAATGTCTATGACAGATACGCCCTGTGCTCCTCCAGCGACATACGCGAGATTGGGTGCGCCGCCATCTGCATGTACTCCAGATGAGGAAAACATAAAAAAAGCAACCATCGTACAGAAAATAAGGACAGTTTTACTCACTCTCTTGATAACGTCATTCATACCCTGACTCCTTCAACTCGTCATATTTGCTAGAGCGTACACGTTCATACTTTACAAGAAGGTAACGGTTACACGTCCAGTAAGTTGACACAAATTTGCTCCTTCTTTTAAGAAGGGGAACTTTTCCTCAGCAAAAAACGTCTTGACTGTGAACGAAATCTGCGTCATATTGCAGGAATACTAAAGGAGTACATATAATGCGTGTTTTTTCTACCTTAACTCAACCAAAAAGGTCTTTTTTCTCTTTCTTGCTTCTTACTCTTATGAGCATCGTTGCTGCGTGTGGTACAAACTCAAGTTCTGGTACAACTGCCGGTGGAACAGGCAGTAGTCCTGCTCAGCCCTCGCCAACGGCGGTCAAAGGCTACGGTACTGCACAGGGTTGTCCAAGCGATATGGTTGTGAGTACGGCACCTTCAACCGCAAATGTGATTGTGAAGCCAAGCCAGACGAACAGCACGATTACGGCGAAGGTCGGTGATGTGGTCGAGATTCGTTTACCCTTTGGCCAGAAGTGGACAGGCCCAACAGCTTCGGAGGGCAATCTTGAAATTCAACAGCCAGCGGGTTACGCACGGAAGACCGACAACGTGTGCGTATGGCGTTTTACCGCCAAATCTGCCGGTACAACCAATCTCGAATTCCGCCAGCAAGCACTGTGTAAACTTGGTCAGTTATGCCCCATGTATATCGCAGAAATCCCGTTTGTGGTTACTGTGAAATAAATAGCATGGGTACGGGTCTGCTTCATTACACCCCGTACAACCACATTCCGCATCTTCGGGGTGTGATGAAGCAGACCCGTACCTACCCTTGACCACATACATATCTATGTGATACTCTTCCAATATGAGAAAGAAACGTATTCATCGCATCGACCTCATCTCCAAATTTTTTGTGACGGTAAGCCAACTACAAATGGCTGACTCGGCCACGTAAGCACATACGCCGGAGCTTACGTGGGTATATACAGGCATCGACGTATGTCGCACAGCACACCTTTCTTCAGTGCTGACCGATGTACGTGGCCTTTTCTGCGCTTCGTCCGCCTCATCTGTCTTTCCTTCCAGAAATGTGTGCTTGCATTGCTTGTGACACAGTACCACGCAAATTTTCCTTTTAGAAGCGCAGGCAAGGAGCATTTCTTTTTATGGCAACGTTACAGCAGCGTTCGCTCTGGCGCAACCGCGATTTTGTTCTTCTATGGAGCGGGCAGGCTGTGTCAAATGTCGGCTCACAGGTCTCGCTTTTGGCCTTCCCGTGGCTCATTCTTTCCATAACGCATTCGCCATTTCTGGCGGGCCTGATTGCCGCGATCCGCTCCGTTCCCTACCTGCTCTTCGGACTTGTAGCGGGCGCGTTGGTTGATCGCTGGAACCGTAAGCACGTCATGATTATCTGTGACGTTGGACGCGCGATTGCGCTCGGTAGCATTCCTGTCGCGTATGCATTCGGCTGGCTAACAGGAATACAGCTTTTTATTGTCTCGTTTCTTGAGGGGACGTTATTCATCTTTTTCAACCTCGCGGAGACGGCATGTCTACCGCATGTTGTGTCCCAGGAACAGCTTTCGGATGCGCTTGGACAATCTATGATGATAGAGTCGCTGGGGGGCTTTATTGGGCCGTCGTTAAGCGGCATTTTCTATGCAATGGGCAACATTGTACCTTTCCTTGCGGACGCAGTTTCATATACCGCCTCGGTCGTTTCTTTGCTGTTCATCCAAAAGCAATTTCAGGCAGAGCGTACGAAGCCAACACAGAAATTGTGGACCGAGATCGTGGAGGGAACAAGCTGGCTGTGGCATCACGCTATTATGCGCTTTCTCACGGTACTGAAT
>CAXTUE010000708.1:0-2399 GCA_964247355.1 uncultured Ktedonobacteraceae bacterium
GTCAAGGAACGTGCAGATACAAAAGCAGGAAGCCTTTCAGGAGGTCAGCAACGCATGGTCGAGTTCGCACGTTGTTTAATGCTTGACCCAGCAGTAATTTTGTTAGATGAACCTTCGATGGGACTAGACCCAAAAACGCTCAAGCAGGTGCTTGAGACTGTTACGATTATGCGAGAGCTTGGCAAAACCATCTTACTGGTAGAGCAAAACGCACGTACTGGACTACGTATCGCAACACGTGGAGTTGTAATGGAGAATGGGCAGGTCCGCTTAGAGGGAACGCACGACGAGGTTTTGCATAATCCAGAGATTAGCCGTCTTTATCTAGGCGGTACGTTGTCTAATGCATAAGAAGCATACGGACAATGGCAACGTTTAATAGATTGATGCTATCATTAAGAATGATGCACATTCTCATCACAAATAGTATTTATGGGGGATAGTCTTTCATTTTGGTACAGAATCATGTATACATGGGATAGAATGCAATATAGAAGGAACACTCCATTGTTCGTTGCTTAGGGTATAAGGATCGGAAATGATATGTCGCGATTTTTAAACAATATTCCTATTTTTCGTCGCATCTTCCTGCTCTTTTTAATTGCGGCACTGGTACCAACTTTTGTGATTATCTTGCTAGGAAGTTTCTACCTGAGCAACCTCTCTTCGCGAGGACAGGCTGTTCAAACGAGTTTTGATGCTCAGAGTCTGGCGTCTGCACAGCTAACTAATCTGCAACGAATGAATGCATCTCTGCAAACCCGGCATAATCAAGTTTTTGCCTCTCTCTCTAACGGTGTACATGATTCTTCTTTAGTCGCCGCTGGTGGGCTGATAGGTGCGGATATTGCTGCACAGGAGGTACAATTTGATACTGGTATCAACATGTATACTGCTAACTACGACATCGCGACATCGAGTAGCATGAGTAGCATTCGCGGTATTCTGCTAAGCGACAATCAGGGCGGTGCCAGTGACATTATTGGCAATCAACAACGGTCAATCGCCGCTGTTACCGGAGATAATGGTCTTTGGGCGAAATATAAAGCTTTGCAGGACAGTGAGCTAAATCAACTACAGAACTTAGAAAATAATCCCCCTCTAACGAATGCTGCACTGAATGATAGATACCAGCAAGCCTACTTAACGCTGTGGAAAGCCAATAATGTATTCACCGACCTTAAAAATAGTTGGCAAGAAATAACGAATGAGACGGCTGCGATGGGTAAGGCTGTAACGACAATTGGGCCTTCTATCACCTCGCCGATTGTAGTCGCAACAGTGATAGCTGTGTTAATTACCTTTATATTATTGTTCTTGATTGGCTGGTTTCTCAACCTCACGATCTCGAATCCTTTACGCAGTCTAGCATCTCTCACCCGTCATATCAGTAGAGGCGATACCTCAGCACGTGCTAAAGTGCAAGGTCGTGATGAGATTGCGCTTGTTGCTAGCTCTATGAATGGCATGCTAGACAGCATTGTGAATCTGATTCAGGAGACGAAAGCGCAACGTGACAATTTGCAGTCTCAAGTCGAGAAACTTGTCAGCGAGGTCAGTGGTGTCGGTGAGGGCGATTTACGCATACAGGCTGAGGTCACTGCCGATGCATTAGGTGTTTTGGCAGACTCCTTCAACTATATGGTTGAGGAACTTGGAAGTCTAATCGTGCGCGTCAAAATGGTGGCGAACGAGGTTGATAGCTCTGCTGCTACAACGCTTGACCGTATGACACAATTGGTTGAGTCCGGCGACGCACAAATTCGTCAAATATCTGAAGCCGCTGTCGAAATTGAGCATATGTCCACTTCGAGCCGCGAAGTGGCGGAGCGCTCACAAGTCTTATTTGATGTAGCACGTGTTGCGCGCTAGGACGCAAATGGTGGACGTGAGGCTGCTCGACAAGCCTTTGAAGGCATGGGCCGTATCAACGAGAACGTACATCTTACGGCCACAAAGGTGCAAGGCCTTGGTGAACGATCACGCGAGATCGATGAGATTGTTGCTGTCATAAGTGGCATCTCCCACCAGACAAACCGGCTCGCGCTCGACGCCGCAATACAGGCAGCAATGGCGGGTGAAAATGGTAAAGGCTTCGGTGCTGTTGCGGCAGATATTCGACGCCTTGCCGAACGTGCGAAAGAGCAAGTAAGTTCAATCACAAAGATTGTACGTAATGTCCGCGAAGAGGTTGGTGCTGTGGCTGTCTCTATGCAGGATACTGAACGTGAAACTACAGCAGGTACACTGCTCACTCAGGAAGCGGATGCCGCACTCAGTTCAATCTTTACCGCAGTTGAGCGACAGGCTCACGAGATCGAGAGTATTAACAAAGTAGCAATGCAACAATTGCAATCATCGAGTGCTGTTGTACAAATTATGCATAATGTGTCTAATGC
>CAXTUE010000709.1:0-2390 GCA_964247355.1 uncultured Ktedonobacteraceae bacterium
GCGCTTGTCTCGTTCGATGTCAATATGCGGCCCGCGTTCTGGCCTTCGGAACAAGCAATGCATGACGCGATGCTAGATATTGTGCCGCGTTCTGATATCCTTAAACTCAGTGTCGAAGAGGCACATTTATTTGATCCGACGCTCCAGTTCGCGACACCGGAACAGGGCGATGTAGCGCGGCTCTCTCAACTTGGTGAGCAATTGCTGCAACAGGGGCCGCGTTTCGTCATCATCACATTCGGCAGCAAAGGCGCATTGCTCATGACCTCAAAATACCGCGTCGAGGTACCCACGATTCCCGTTCGCGCCATCGACACCACTGGCGCGGGCGATGCCTTCATGGGTGCCATTCTCTATTCATTAGCTGCTCAAAACTACGCATCGCCCGGCGACCTTGTGCGCCTTTCACAAGATAATCTGCGTACAATGGGAGTGTTCGCGAACAAGGTAGCTGCGATAAGTTGTACGCGCTATGGAGGTATCGAGTCTCTGCCGTACATGCGTGAGGTTGAGGCAATGTAAATCTTGTATTATTCCAGATCATAACGCAAAACTAACATATCACGAAGCATGATGCCATGCTCTGTAATGGGCGGCTGAATGTATGCAAAGTAGTCGCGACGAATTTTAAACATACGAAAGCCGCTATTCTCCCGCTTACTATGAAATGCTAGGTAATTCAAGGGTAGGGACCGATTTATCGCGTCCTCTTGGTCTATCAAGCATCGAAGAGGACGTTATAAATCGGTCCCTACAAAACCCAATGCCCTGTAAGAAACTGCGTGAGCAGGAAGAAGAGGAGCGCGCCAGAGATTACGAGATAATTCATGTGAAACATACGGTACTTGCCAAAGGCGGCGAGTATGATAAAGGCAGGGAAAAGCTCCAGCAGGTAACGGCTCACGGATTGTAGTGGGAAGAGGCCGGTGCCGCCAACTGGAAAGAGTTGCAAGAATAGCCATGCTACAAACGCATAGATACCATATGACCACATCGAACGCGGAAAGCGCCACGGCCCCACAAAAATTAGTACGATCAAGCCGAATATCATCAGGTTGGGTACAAGGTCGAGCAGGTTGCGCATAGACTGGAACCCTATCAAGCCACCACTTTGACTGATCGCGGTGATCGAGCCTACAATACCGTACCACGGCGGCTCAAGATGATGATTCCACGCGGCCTGTGCATGAGAAAATGCGAGGAAATCGTGAAACTTGAAATAGCAATACACGGCATATGCACCAAGACCAGCCGCGATAAGCCCACCACTGACGACATCGAAGCGAATACGTCTTATGTCAAATTCACGCTGGCGTATATACTCATAGCAGAACGGAACCAGTAAGAAGATGCCAGCCGAGCGCGTCAAGCTCGCGAAAAAGCCAAATAGACCTGCGAGCCACCAGTTCCCGTGCCGCATGTTGTAAAAGCTGAGTAGGGACAGGCAGATAAAGAGTGACTCATTGTAGCCAGCCGCAAGGAAAAAGGCGGTCGGGAAAAGTGATAGGTAGAGAATCACACGACTCGCCCGCGCTTCATCGAAGTCTTCGCGTACAAGCTGGTATAACACAACTAAAAGAAAGAAGCCCGCAATGTCGGAGATGATAAGGCCAGCTACAAGGGGATTGTGCGTAATTGGCAGCAATGCGCGTTCGAGCAGGGCATAGAGTGGAAAGAAAGCCGCCTGCTCCGCCTTCTGATAGCCGAATTTGGCGATGACCATGTAGAAGCCCGTGTCCCAGTGATGCCATGCCTCCGGTAGTCTATCGAACGGGACCCATGTTCCATCGAAATCTCTATGTGTGAATAAAAAAGAAAGACACGTAGTCAGAAAAAATGCGATATGGACAGAGATGTAGACAGGGAGTATACTCCAAATTGCAGACACCCATGTAGAGCGAAACGTTGATAGCGTCGAAGTCGATTTTGTAGACAAGTCAGCATTATTCGAGGCTTTCCGAGGCGAAGCTTCTATTTTTGTGTCTGAGCTGTCTGCTGGAATATGTTTTGTATCCAGAGTATCCATTCGTTACTCCTAATGGTCATGCATCGACCTACAGTTCCTATTATAGGACGTTCTACTAAAAAAGGGGTAACAAGTGGGGAAACAGTCCTACAATGTTAGAAGGAGACGTGGCAGATGCAGAAACAACCGGTGCAGGTGAAGAAGCAACCTATGAGCATTGCATATAGTCTTTCAATCGTTTTGCCAGCCCACAACGAAGAGGTGGCCATTGCAGGGACGATACGTTCTGTCCTGAACGCCGTGACACAATGGACGCAGGATTTTGAGTTGATTGTGGTAAATGATGGTAGCAAGGATGCGACGCCAATCATTCTGGAGGGAATAGCTGTGGAGGAGCCCCGGCTACGTATTCTCACGCACGAGG
>CAXTUE010000710.1:0-419 GCA_964247355.1 uncultured Ktedonobacteraceae bacterium
GGCCCCCGCTGCTCTATCCATAGCCCTTCCCCCTTTGGGTTAATTGTTTAGGGACGGGGGTGTCCTGACCTCTAAACTGGTACACCTATAATGACTACCAACTAGAGCGTCCAGTAACGTTCCAGCCGAATGGTTTCAACCGGACGTATGTTGTGCGCGTATGAGTCCATTGCTCTATGCATGGTAGCCGCATCACCAAAATCTGGTCCAATCCGTGATGTGTACATGTCGGCTGCCTCCAACCGGTAGGGCATCATTTCGGATACTTCAACTAATGCCGGTTCTAGTGTCTCTCCTAGCTCTTGCATTCTTGCTTCTCGCGCTCCTGCTTGCAGCACATACGGAAATTCTTCATAGAGATACACTTTTGAGCCGCGTTGCACGAGCCTATCTGCGGCAGAAGAAACGATTTGATGATC
>CAXTUE010000710.1:463-2390 GCA_964247355.1 uncultured Ktedonobacteraceae bacterium
CACTCATCGTCGGGAAGTCTTTCAGCAAGTGCTACCATATCTTGCGCCAACTGATGGTCGATAGCAAGGTCCGCGTCGTTAACGTTGCCGCCTATCAACTGCTCTTTCGTGGTGTAGTACGCAGGGTTGCCGCGATAGACAGCCTCTGGATAATCGAGCCAGAGATAGTCAACCTGGAGATAGTCGAGGGCGGCAGCGTCTTCTTTGCGGCGTGTCTCAACTGCTCCCGCTACACCTTGACTCAGGCTCACTCCCATCTCGCGATGAACTTGTGTCGCGAGCGAACTTAGTTGGGTAGTAGCGGCAGGAACACCGGCAAAGACGGTAATCACTAATGGGCGCAGACCACTGCTTAGCTGAACACCGAGCGTACCACCACAGGAGAAGACGACATCATCAAAGTGAGGCGAAAGAAAGATGTGTCTATGCTTTGTTGTAATATCGTTGATACTAGAAAGTCGCATCGTCAAAATCCTCCATAAGAAAAATATTCAGAAAAAATATGTATTTCTCGTATATATAGCATAATAGCCAAAGTGGTATCAGGGCAATCGCACACCATCGGGCGTCACATCAAGTAAGCCATCTTTCGCGAGGCCATCGACAATCTGTTGCAGCCACGGCAAATCGCTCTCGCTGAAATCCTGCTTCACTTGCGGTCCTAGCTCGTTCAATGAAAGACGTTGGAAAGCAGGAGCGGAACTGAGGCACTTTACTATCTGGCCACGGAAATAACGGTTGCTGCTCGTGAAAGGTTGCTTTGCATACGTCTGCTTTTTCTCTGCTACTTTGCGTAATTGGCGCAGAACCGTTCCCGATGGAAAGAGGCTATGCTGGCTCATTTCAACATATGCCTGACACGTTTCTTGTAGTGGACATTGCCCACATCGAGGGTTATTGCTCGTACAAAGTGTTGCCCCCAGGTCCATCAACGCCTGATTCCAGTTGTATGCCTCATCCTCTGGCAGCACCTGTTCGGCATGTAGCAGCATCTGTGCATCGTTCAGTTTAGGTTCGGGATGTTCTAAGCCAAAGAAGATACGGTGCAGCACACGTCGAATATTCGTATCCACGGTTGCAACCTGTTTATGATAGGCAAAGCACGCGATAGCACCGGCGGTATAACGGCCAACGCCTTTCAGCTTAAGCAACTCCTCAATTGTATCAGGAATACATCCAGAATACTCCGCAATTACCTGCCGTGCGATTGATTGTAAACGCACCGCTCGCATGTTATAACCCAGTGGCACCCAGATAGAAATAACATCTGCGGTACACGCATTCGCAAGAGCTTCCAGTGTGGGAAATGCGGCCAGGAATTGGAAATACTTGGGCAGTACGCGGTCAACCTGCGTCTGTTGCAGCATGATCTCTGACACAAGAACGGCGTATGAATCGCTAGTCTCACGCCAGGGAAGAGAGCGTTTCTCAGCAGCATACCACTGTAATAGAGAATTTTGAACGCGCTTCGTGTATTCAGACTGAGAGGCAGAAGAGGCAGAGAAAGAGGGAGTACTCATCTATGATGTACTCGATTTTGATGGAACGATCCTTTGAGTTTCCTGTTGCTTCTCACTGCTAGCAGACAGATTAGTTTCTTTTGCCTCATTGCGCTTGCGGGCCAGAAGAGAAAATACTGTATCGCCGCCCTCTTGCCAGCACTTTGCGTCGGCTGCGGGCAAATTTTCACAGAGAATCCAGTCATTTGCACTCCTCAGCACATGTCCTTTAATGCATTTAGCGTACATGACATGATCGTTTAAATCTGCGTCTTCTGGCTTTACATGGGGCGAGGCGATCTTTGGGATGAAAAATCTACACCACGGCACTAGTCTGTACCATCATTATTTTCAATTTTTACCATCATAGCTTGTCATCATAACATCATCTGACCGTAGCTTGGCCCTAATAATAACGCAATTTAGGA
>CAXTUE010000711.1:0-2375 GCA_964247355.1 uncultured Ktedonobacteraceae bacterium
ACGTCCTTGCCGGCAATTGAGACGCCAAAAGGACGTGATAAATCGGTCCCTACAGACGTGGTATCTACGTTAATTTGTTAATACAGATGAAACGGCTGCAAACTCTTACAGAGGATGGTGAAATACACTTTGATGAGAAATGTAGCAAGAAACGTCTTAGAAGCTTGAAGTGGATAGTAAATGACAGCTTTCTTTCACCATATACTGCAAGTGAGTACACGTTATCTAACACAGGTTCATCTCATCTTCCTATGGAAACAGATGAATAGTGTCATAACGTTTACCAGAATAAGGTTACATGAAAACTATCACGTGCGGGAACTCCTGTAGTTGTTATTGGGGAAATTTATATAGTAATTATACACGAAATTTGGGTAGAAGTCAATGGTAGCTGAAAAAAACTCAAAGAAAGACGCCTGGAGCACTGCTCCAGGCGTCTTTCTTTGAGTTTTTTGCGCTAGAGTAAATTACCAGCGTGAACGACGCTCGCCGCGGTCGCTTGAACGACCACCGCCGTAGCTACTACCGGATGACTGCGATTGTGCCTGATAGCAGTCGCGGCAATACACGGGCTTGTCGCCACGGGGTTGGAAGGGGACCTGTGCCTCATTGCCACAGCTTGCGCATGTCGCGGTATACATCTGACGTGCTTCGCGTGCGCCACCACTGCGGCCACCGCCGTAGCTTCCGCCACCCTGTCGGTCGCCCATCTGTGCCTTACGTGCCGAGCGGCATGAAGGACAACGGCTTGGAGCATTTGTTAGCCCACGGCTGGCATAAAACTCCTGCTCGCCGACGGTAAATGTGAATTCCTGGTTACAATCGCGACAATACAATGTCTGGTCAGTTGCCATGTTTCTCTTTCTCGATTCCTGGGCATACGCCCTCAACAAAACTTACTTCCGTGTGTATCGCGCGGCTTGTAATAGACAGTCTACTTCCAGCGTTACTCTACAACGTTCTTTCATTATACCATGCTTTTATGTAAATGTACGCGTTTTCAGAGCCAATTTTCTACACTCTAAGAAAATTCGTCTGATTTACTACTGATAGACTTTCTTAGCGGGATACTAGCCAGTCTTGTTGAAATGTCTTTTGTAGTGTTACCAACATTTCCTTGTCGGTCAACAAAATACCCAGTTCGCGGTTGCCGTCGAGCGAAGGTGCCGAAATGTTTTCGGAGCCGATGAAGGCTTGTACTCCGTCGGCGACAATCATCTTGGCGTGGATGTACAGTTGAGGGTCCTCTTTTACTTGCACACCGCCCTTTTTAAGTAGCACTATACCAGCAGTATTGTTATCGCTTTGGCCAGCATAGGGAGTGGGCAGAAGTACCTGTACTCTGACACCATGTTGGGCAGCATTCACGAGGGCTTGCTGAATATTCTCATCGAGCATCTCTTCTTCCTCTAAAACCAGCGTCTTTTTCGCACTCGAAATTAACGTGGTTAAAGCTGCACGTGCGTTGGTTGGGCTAACGACAAGGTTGGTATTGGAGATGTGAGGCGAAACGCGCTTCCAATCCGCGTTAAAGATATCCATTACGCTCTGCACATCCAGTGCCAGCGTATCAATGACTCCATATTCGCGGTTAGCACCATTGAGCGCGGAGTATGTGAAGTTACACGACATAATAAAGGCGGTATTGCCGTCGATCACCATACCTTTTTCATGTGTCAGCGTATAGTTTGGACTCGTAGTTTTGACCGTGATACCCGCTAGCTTGAGTTCGTCTAGCACATCTTGCGGGGAGCCACCGCCATAGGGCGCGGGTTCCAGCATCACACGCACATCTACTTTACGATGGGCCGCGTTTTCTAGCGACTGGATAATGCTTGTATCAGTCAAAAGATACATTTCCAGCCAGATCGAATGGTGCGCGGTATTGATTGCATCGAGAATGACGCTTTCACCCGCTTCTGGCTCAACAAACAACTTGATCGTTTGCTGTGACTTTGGCAGAGGAGTTACGCTCAATGTCGAAGTCCTGGCTGGCTGGGAGACAGTAGATGTTGGATTGCTACAGGCGGCACAAAAAAATATAAGAAAGAGAAGTGCAGCATACAAAAACATTTTCGTGGAATAAGCTCGTTGTAACATAATGACTCCAAAGAAAAATTTGTCAATTACTGAGCAATAGATAGAACGTGCGTCGAATTAAGATTGGAGGACTATTATAGGGATCAATTTATCCCGTCCTTGTCGGCGGTCGCATGGCTAACAAGGACAGGATAGTCCTGTTTATAGTTTGAAGCTGGGTATGAACTCCAAGAAGGGTCTCTCTTGCGGGTAGGCATATAGGCGATGAATTGCCCTCGGACGCGGTAAACCTAGTCCCTACCAACCGACGGTTCGTAAGGACTAAGTTTTATGTG
>CAXTUE010000712.1:0-2366 GCA_964247355.1 uncultured Ktedonobacteraceae bacterium
GAGTTACCGTCGCTGCCAGGAGTGTGGTCGGTGCTGGACCGTAGATCGCCCGTTATCTTCACCGCAGGAGAACCTAAGAGTTCGCCTTTCTGGTTTCCCGATACACCCATCAGTTATGCCATTCTCTATCACTTTGGCGGCTATTATGTGCATGATGCTCCGTGGCGCGCTAACTTTGGCCCTGGCACTCAGTTCCCGCATTCAGATGCGAGCGGTACAACGGCATACAACTTCGATGGTAGTCATGGTTGTGTCAACCTGCAAGAAAGTGATGCTGACTGGGTCTATAAACATACTGGGTGGGATACGTCAATTGTGATTTATTAGAAATGAAAAAGAACTATGGAATGGAAATTTTGCGGTAGCGCAAAATTTCCATTACATAGTTCTTTTTCATTTCACACACCTTCACCATGTATTGCGGAATCATAAACCTCTTGCAGCTTTGGCACAGTCTCGTATTGCCCCAACTCAGATGGCTCGATCCAGCGCATCTCGGTGGCCTCCCAGTCGGTTTTGATGGCGTCTGGCGTTAAGACTTCAAACAGGAAGGGGTGGATGTACCAGTGACGGTTGATGTCGGCGTCGATGTATTCCACGACGGTACCACGTTGCAGCATACGTACCTGATCGCGTTGCAGGGTCGTCTCTTCGCGTATCTCTGTGTATGCCTGCTCTTCGGGTGATACATTCTGTTCGACAAAGCCGCTTACGCCCGCCCAGTGGCTCTGGTAGCTACCGACGCGCTGGCTACGCCGTACCAGCAAAATCTTATTAGGGGTAACATCGGTGCGACGTAGAAAGTTAGTGACAACGTGAGTTGGACGCGGTGCTGGTTGCTGGTTCGACATCTGAATTTCTCCTCTATCAAAAGTATGAGTTCAAATCTTTCTTGCGCTAGATGGAAAAAGAACACTTCCTTGTTACACTCCAGATAAGAAATGAAAATTATTCATCTCTTACTTGAAAAGAGCAGCAAGGAGGACACAATGTCATTTCTTTCTAAACTGAGTCTCGCCAATAGAAGTATTGTCGCACTCGCAACTATTGCAGTCATTATGTTTGGACTGTTTGTAATACCATCACTGAGACAGGACCTTATACCTCCACTTACCTATCCCGCCTTTTCGATTCTCACAACTTATCCTGGTGCCTCGCCTACACAGGTCGAGCAGGACGTGACAAATCCACTTGAACAAACTATTCAGGGTATACAAGGGCTACAGCAGTTTACCTCGCAATCGAACGAAGGACTTTCGGTTATTACTGTAGTCTACAACTTTGGGATTGATCTTGATAAAGCGCAACAGATGCTTTCAGAGCGCATAAATAGGGCCAGCTTGCCTTCTAGTGTAACGCCTCAGATACAACCATTTGTCGATAATTTTCCTATTCTTTCGCTTGCGGTTACGTCATCTCAAAATCAGCAAACATTAGTATTAGGACTCAAGCACATCGTTGTTCCAGCATTACAGCGCGTAGACGGTGTGAGCGGTATTACTATGACAGGCGTACGCGAACAAATCGTAACGGTGTCACTAGACCTGAAGAAGTTACAAAATGAGGGGTTAAATGTCATTCAGGTGCAAAATGTACTGCAAGCAAATAATCTTACCCTTCCAGTTGGAGAAGTCACTGCAAACGATAAGAAGTTTGCTATTCGCGTCGGCAATACCTTTACCTCTATAAACGATTTGAAAAATGTTGTGGTTGGTCTTCGCAACAATCAAACCAGAGCTTCAACATCTATCAAATTGAGCGACGTAGCAATGGTAGAGCAGGACCTTGCGCCTTCGAGTTCGCTCACACGCATCAACGGAAAGCCTAGTCTTGGCATTGCTATCCTTAAAACGTCTGATGGAAATATGGTTGCCATTTCTCAAGCTGTAAAGGCACAACTTCCAGCGTTGGAAAAAGAGTTAGGGTACAATACGCATATCATTCTCACTCAAGACGATGCTCCTGGCATTCAAAGTTCTTTAAGTGATTTAACGCGGGAAGGCGTGTTAGGAGCAGTATTCTCGATACTTGTAATACTTGTCTTTCTTTTCTCTATTCGCTCCACACTGGTCATTGCGATTTCTATTCCACTCTCGGTTATTATTGCTTTGATTGGAATTTGGACACAGAATTATTCGTTAAACATTCTGACGTTGTCAGGCCTAACGATTGCCATAGGCCGTGTTGTTGACGATTCGATTGTTGTGTTAGAAAACATCTATCGTCATTTGCGTATGGGAGAGGAGAAGCACACAGCCATCCTTGTAGGCGTTAGAGAAGTAGCGACAGCCGTCACTGCCTCTACTTTGACAACCGTCGCGGTTTTCTTGCCGCTTGCCTTTATTGGAGGTATCACAGGTATATAC
>CAXTUE010000713.1:0-2345 GCA_964247355.1 uncultured Ktedonobacteraceae bacterium
AAAAGGTACGGGTCTGATTGATCACACCCTGTTCCATCATCCCCCGTTGCTGCATCTCATGCCGTTCCATCATCCCCTTACCCCCTTGCGACCCTTCAAAGCAACAAGCAGCATAAAACGAGGTATTGCCAGCATACGTCGCCAGCGCCATGGCTCACGATATAGGCGATAGAGCCATTCCAGCCCTAAACGCTGCATTGCCTGTGGCGCACGTCGTTGTCGTCCCGATAGAAAATCGTAGGCACCGCCAACACCCATTGCCACTGCGACAGGTAGGCGCGACAAGTTGCGCGCAATCCATATTTCTTGCGCGGGCGCTCCATATGCGACGCACAGGATATCGGCCTGTGCTGTTCGCACACGCTCAAGTATGGCATCCTCCTCTGCTGGTTGAGGAGAACCTGCATAGGTGCCAGCAATCTGCAAGCCAGGAGCCATTTCTTGTAGTCGTGTCGCCGCCTCTTCCGCTATACCAGGAGCGGCACCGAGCAGGTAGAGTCGATAGCCCTTGTTGGCACACAACTTGGAAAGCTCGACAAGCGAATCGGTACCCGTAACCCGTTCGGGCGTCGGCCTACCTATATAGTGCGTGGCCCATACAATGCCAATGCCATCGGCTAGAGCAAGTGCGGCATGATTGATAATGTTGCGAAAGATGGTATCATGCTGCGCCCTCATTACAAATTCGGTGTTGACGGTCACGACTTGCTGACATGGGGAAGTCGTAGGACTTTCTTTGTGTAGCAGAACAAGCGAGTCGATATGCTCTATCGCTTGCATTTGCGTCACGCGATCAACGCGCACACCTAAAAGCCATGTGGGAGTAGATAGGATAGTAGGTATAGACATATTTTTTACTGACATAAGATAGTTACCAACTTATTAATTCGATTTCAATATTCGAGATCAGCACATCTGGCCGCGTCTCTTCTATATAACGTTGCACACGCGCAAGTATCTCGTCGGCGTGTTGTTTGCTATTACTTACGCAACTTACGCCCAGTTTCGCGATCTGCCACAGGTCCTGGTCCTCGACCTCCGCAATCGCAACCTCGAACTGATTACGCACCCGCGCCATGATTGATTTGATAACCTGCCGCTTGTCCTTAAGAGAATGAGACTCTGGCAAGTGTATTGTGAGTTCGCATGCGCCTATTATCATGGAGAGAGTATAACATATGTGAGGGTAGGAGGAAATAATATGCTGGACTATGAGAATGATGGAAGGAATTCAAGAGCTTGCAGGGGGGCTGCATTCCATCACGCCCTCGTCACCAATAGGTAGCGTTCGAGATGTGTTGAGACGTGTCTATATATCCCGTCAAATTGTAGATCGGCATGGGGTGTGAGGGAATGCAGACCCCTACAAGCTCCCTCGCAAGTGGGTAGATATTTTGTAGAACGAAAAGAAACAGTAATCCACTTCCCCACTGACGGCGTATAGATGTGTAGAAGTAAACAAACAACCGCTTCTATTCCAATGATAACACTCTCTATTGTTTAAAGAGTGTATAAAGATACGGTCATATGTATGACCATACATTATGTCGCCCACAAGCAGTTTGTTTACTCTACTTTCGGTTGGAAGCATGATTGCTTTCACAGCTATTATGAAGGGAAGAACCATGTCAGAGCAATTGAACGGATCGCAAGAAAACGAGTTGGAACAGAAAACAACATCACGCCGCGCATTGTTGCGCAACGCCGCTATTGGTGCAACTGGCGTCGCCTCCGCAACGCTGTTTCTCACTCAAACGGCTAATGCTGCTAGCTCAATATCAGAACCACAACGTCTTAGCGCATACTCTGCATTCAATGAAATCAAGCGCGACGAGGATACGCACGTCTCCTTCCTGAAGCAGGCACTCGGCAAGTATGCTCGTCCCAAGCCAACCTTCAAAAATCTGAAGCAGCAGGACGCTTATCATTTTATCAAGCTGTCTCAGGTCTTCGAGAATGTCGGTGTCGGTGCGTACCTATTGGCAGCTCCTTCTATCAGCAACAAGGGCTACCTTGCGGCAGCAGGTTCTATCCTGACAATCGAGGCGCGCCACGCGGGATACCTGAACTCCCTTCTTGGTCTGCCACTGAGCACCAATGGCGCATTCGACAAGCCAATTCCACAGGCAACCATTGTCGCAGACGTGGCTCCATTCATTGAAAGCCTCAATGGTGGTTCCGACCCGTCCAAGCCCTTGAAAAACGACATCGACATCCTGAATTTCGCGCTCCTGCTGGAGTACCTGGAAGCGACATTCTATGATATCAACGTCCCACGTTTTTACTAAATCCTAACATAGAGAGACCAGGGCACCCGCAAGGGGAATGCCCCTCCCATACAACCT
>CAXTUE010000714.1:0-2342 GCA_964247355.1 uncultured Ktedonobacteraceae bacterium
ACATGCGGGTCTGCACCGTACGTACATCAGTGATCTTGAGCGAGGCAAACGTAATGTTTCATTGGAAAACATAGAGAAGCTGGCTCACAGGTGGTTATGCGAGACCAGACATTCGACCAACTTCGCTCAAAGTGCTGCGTGAGAAACCGCCGAAACCGAAGACACTATGGAACGAATAGGCTACCAAGTAAGAAGTAGTCTATCATGAACACCTTCGTTTTCCATTGTTTCTCCACGTTTTTGAAAGCGTTTTAGCATAGAACCGCCGCAATCTATAGATATTTCGCGTTGAAATAATCCTTCAGGAATATCAAACTTCAATGCAACCGTTCCTGACTTTTTTTTGCCATCAAGAGAAAGCATTACCTTCGCATCACGCGCTTTACACTCTTCCACGGCCTGCCATAGACGTTTCAGTCTAAAATCCTGTGCTCCATACAGAATTTTTTGCGTATACTCATACGGGGGATCGCAGTACACAATGTCCCCTTTTGTAGCGCGGGCCATTGTTTGCTCAAAATCAGCATGTACAAACGTGGTTGTACGTACACGTTCTCGCCACGCCTCTATTCTTTCTTTCAGTGATGTCGGAGAAATAGCGGTATGAGCACCGACAGGAGTACTCATTCGCCCGTCTTTTGTAAAGCGTACGACGCCTCCATAACATGACCTACAGAGAAAGAGAAGATCATAGGGGTTTGGAAATGCATTGTAAGAGGCTAATACTTGCTTATAAACAGTTGGACGATCTTCTATGTAGCGATGCCAAATATCTGTATAATGATGTAGAAGTCCTTGTGAGTTCGTTTGTAGTTGTTGCCATATGCCTACAAGTGGTTCAAGAGCATCCCCTGCAATGCCCGATACTGGAGCAACTGTACCTAGTACTGCTCCACTTCCAAGAAAAGGTTCTATATATGTATTATACTCAGGAATAAGATCGGCTATTTGGCTTGCGTATCTTTGTTTGTTTCCAATCCACTTTAAAAGCTGTTTTGGAGGACGTAATGCAAAAAGCTGTAGCTGTTGATTTACACCTATCGTATTGTCAACATCTACATGTTCTTCATAAGAGGCTGTTTGCTCCATTTTCTCTCCAATACCCTATAGCACTAGTGGCTAGTGCTTCTCAATTATACGCTAGAGTCTCATTTGACGCAATGCTGTAGTACGTTTCATTATCCCATAACTGAGAGAGATTATAAAAAGCACACCAGAACTGCTCAGTATACAACTGGGCAGTTCTGGTGTGCTTTTGTCACACCATGAGAGAGGATACGAGATGTTTATTGTTGGTGGAACGAGGTGCCGTCGTTGGCATAGACGATTTGCTGGTCGCCGATATGCACAATCATTTCTGGCCGACCGTTGTTGTGGATATCCTTGAACTCGCCGGTGACGGGTGCGAGGTCCTGCCCATCGCCGTAGAGGATGGGGCCGATGTAAATATGCGTGTGTGCGGCATCACCACCTGAGAGTTCAATAATTTCAACATGTCGATGCAGATTCAAAAAGATAAAGTGTGATGGATGGGTGGCACTATCGCCATGACCTACAACGACATCCATTTGCGAGGTACGTGGTCGACCATAGTGCAGGTCGTCCTGGTAGGTGTGCCACCATGAGCCGAGTGCGCTAAGCACCATGATAAGGAGAATCGTGGCAACCGAGGCGATGAGCACCGGAACAAGTGGAAATTTGCGGTGCTGGACGGGTAGTCTACCCGTAACTGGCATCAGGTCGTCCGAGACTGGAACGTGTGCAGCACTGGGAGCGACATTGGGTACGGTTGGTGGAAGGCTAGCGCGGCGACGCTGCACAGGTGTTCCCTGTGTAATTGGGTCCTCTTGCTGCATCTCGGCCTCCTGCTCGGCATCGTGTATGTTCGGCACGTCCTGCTTTGGTAAGGGAGCGGATTTAGGTTTAGCAGCCTGAACCGCGGGAGTGACGCGCGTGGCACGAGTTATCAGCTTGGGTTGAGCCGCTTGTTCGGGAGTGGGCGGTGTTGCTTTATAGCGTCGTGCACTCGAAGGTGGACGGGTATCATACAGGGCGTCATTCTCTTCGACATCGCTCTCTATCGGTCGAGATTGTCGTTTTGTTTGTGTGGCTGCCATTGCGATATCCTCCATTCAGGTGTGACAAAGAGTGTTTTTTTCAGTAGCATTAGAACATATTTTCTTATTAGCAAGTATACCAGAAATAACGCATCAGTCAAGTGTAATTAGTACAAATGTTTGCATAATTTGGGAGAGGAGGAAAATTCTAAGGGAGAATGGAAAGAGGGGGGGGGGGGGGGGGGGCCGGCGGGGGCGGGGAGGGGGGGGAAGACGGAAGGAAGC
>CAXTUE010000715.1:0-300 GCA_964247355.1 uncultured Ktedonobacteraceae bacterium
TATTGTATGTGCAGGCTAATCGCCGCATGCGGCGATTAGCCTGCACATACAATATGGGTGTATTTTATAAGGAAACATTGTGGACCCTATTGACCAAGAACCATCGAATACCAATATTGAACCCTCAACTGCCTTAGAACCCGTGGATACTACAAAACCTGTTATCCCTCATGATCCCTATCTCGCATTGCGTATTGTTGACTTTCGTTTGTTACTCATTGGCGCATTTCTCGCCTCTTTTGGTGAGCAGATGGTGACGATTGCGATTGGTTGGGAATTGTATGATCGTACAGGTTCCGC
>CAXTUE010000715.1:321-2324 GCA_964247355.1 uncultured Ktedonobacteraceae bacterium
TGTGGGATTAGCATATATCATTCCTGTCTCTCTTTTTTCACTTCCGGCAGGGCATATTGCCGATAGATTTAATCGTAAGCGAATTGTTATGCTCACCCTACTTGTCTTTGCGTTTGCCTCTACGGGTTTGACTATTTTGTCCTATCTACACGGTCCACTACTACTTATTTATAGCTGTTTGTTCCTGATGGGATGTGCGGCGGCTTTTAACGGTCCGGCCAGTGCGACACTCATTACACAGTTCGTACCTGAAGATGCTTATACGAGTGCCGCGACATGGGAGAGCAGTTCGTGGCAACTCGCATCGGTGCTTGGACCAGCAACGAGCGGTATTTTGATCGCGCTTCTACATAGCGCGACGATTATCTATGCATTGAACGCTGTAGCGATGGTGGTTTATGCACTCTTGCTGCTGCCAATGCGTGGTGCTCCACAAAAAATTGCTACAAGTACAACCACAACCCTCGGCTCCCTGCTGGAAGGACTGAGATTTTTGTGGAGTACAAAAATTGTTCTAGCATCAATCACACTGGACATGTTTGCAGTCTTACTCGGTGGTGCAACAACACTACTTCCAATCTTTGCGAAGGACATTCTCCATGTCGGTCCTGTAGGGTTGGGTATATTGCGCACCGCTCCATCTATTGGTGCGTTGTGTATCACCTTTGTTATTGCACACATTCCGCCGTTCAAGAAGGCCGGACAGACATTGCTATGGGCGGTTGCTGGCTTTGGATTTGCCACAATTGTCTTTGGCCTCTCACACTCGTTCTGGCTCTCGCTGGTCATGCTATTCCTGCTGGGTGGACTCGATAATATCAGCGTCGTCATCCGCAGCACACTGCTTTTGACGCGTACTCCAAATGCTATGCTCGGACGTATTTCCTCCGTCAACACGCTCTTCATCGGTGCCTCAAACGAATTGGGGGGCTTCGAGTCCGGTCTGACTGCCCAGGTATTTGGACCCTTGCTCTCTGTTGTAGGTGGTGGCGTGGGAACAATTCTTGTGGTAATTCTAGTTGCACTCCTATGGCCTGAGATGCGACGGCTAGGCGCGATGCAAGTAGAAAAGTAGTGTAAAAAGTCAAAATTTGTTCAGAATGGTAATTCGATATGCCTGTGTGTGTTCTTGGTGCTATACTTATTAGCGAGAACTACAGGTATGTGCTGTGTTTAGCAGCAGGGAGGGTAAGCCTTTATGAGTTTACAGGTGACGAATAACGTACTGACAATGAGCATTCAGGTATCGTATCTCATTGTCATTGCCATTATTATCGTGATTCTCATGTTGGTTAGAAGACGTAAGTGAGCATATCAATAGCCAGTAAGCAAGCAGTGAACGTGGTATAGTGGCACTATACTACCACAGTGGTAGTGCGATAAGTCTATATCGAATTTAGAGGAGAAAACAATGAGAAAAATGTTTAATCTGGCCTCGCTTTTCGCGCTGGTCGCCCTCGTACTTGTGACGGGTGTATTTGCCCTGTACAATGGTTCGCTCGCACAGGCGCATACGGTACAGACAATTCACGTTGTCGAACATGCGATCACCGACACCGAGGTTCCCGCGAAAGACGCACTTGGCAATCAGCTTGTCTTCCACAATCCTGTTTTTGATGCCGCGAACAAGAAGCAAGTGGCTCAGGACAATGGAAATTGTGTACGCACCGTCGTGGGCAAGGTCTGGGAATGCTTCTGGACTATTTTCTTGCCAGCAGGCCAGATCACCGTCGAAGGCCCCTTTTACGATAGTGGTGCCGATTCTCTACTCGCTATTACTGGTGGGACCGGAGCTTATCAAACAGTACGCGGACAGATGAAACTGCATGCGCGCGGTAATCCCATTGGTTCAGAATACGATTTCATTTATACGCTTGCAAACTAAATGTAGAGGTTATAACTCATGATACTCTGGCTTGGTCTATAGACCAAGTCAGAGTATCATGAGTTATAACCTCTACATCAAAGACGTTACTTTGCTGCCTTCTCTTCTTTTGAGGAAT
>CAXTUE010000716.1:0-2316 GCA_964247355.1 uncultured Ktedonobacteraceae bacterium
CTGTATACGTTGTCAATAGCGATTTTCAAAATTCTTTTGCTAATTAATACGCTAAAATAGCGTCTACCAGCATCCCCCAAAACTGCTTCACCGCCAACTCATACCCGACACGCACATTCGCCGGTTTCCCAAGTTTTCCATATACATCACATACGGTCCTACCAGCGTTCAACTCGCTTATTGTCTCGATTTCGACATACATGTTGGCTGCATGAATGATGTTTGGCTCAAGCACGGCGGCGACGGCACAGGGGTCATGGACGGGTGGTGATGGGAAGCCGAAGACGTTTTTGTAGCTATCGGCGAAAAAGACAAGCAGGTCTGCGGCGAAGGTCGCAACTGGACGGTTCGCAGTACGTAAGCGGCCCACAACCTCCTCAGTCGCGAGTGCTTGATGAGTCACCTCTAAAGGCACCATCGTGATTGGCCGTCCACAGTCAAAGACGATTGATGCCGCCTCTGGATCGAACCAGATGTTGAATTCCGCCGAAGGTGTGACGTTGCCGACGCCGATAGCTCCACCCATCAGCGAGATCGCCTGTATCTTGGGCACAATCGCTGGTTCGCGACGTATGGCTGTAGCGATATTCGTAAGCGGTCCCGTTGGGATCAGCGTGATATCGCCATCCGAGTTCAGCAACAGTTCAATGAGCAGATCGACGGCATGTTGGCGCGCTAACTCGATATCGGGTTCAGGCACATTTGGACCATCCATGCCAGAGGCACCATGAATATCGGCGGCGTGTCGTGCGGGTCGCACAAGTGGTCTATCCATTCCCATTGCAACCGGCACATCGCGAATGTTTGCCAGCGAGCAGACCTTGAGCGCATTTTGTGTCGTCTTCTCAAGCGTCTGATTGCCAGCAACCGTTGTCACCGCCAGCAATTCGAGCGCGGGATGTTTGGCGGCGAGAAGGAGCGCAATCGCATCATCATGTCCAGGGTCACAATCGAGAATGATTTTCTGTCTCATTGCATTTTCTTTCACGGCGATTTTGGTATATGCGTTCTACTATAACGTTTTGTACAAGCGAACGTCAATATTTTGACCCTTTTGTATTGCTGTAAACTTGAGGCATGTATGATCTCTCAAGACTTTAGTGAATTGCTTCCTTAACAAGTAAAGGAGAAACACATGAACAAAATGACACTTCGCGAAGTCACGCATGAAAAACAGAGGATATGGCAAACAAGCATTACGTCTGTTCCTTGAGTTTGTCAAAGAGCAGCATACTCAGTGCCAAGCTCTTCAGCTTACAGTACATCCAGAAAATTATCATGCTCAACACCTTTATAAGAATCTGGGATTTCAACCAAAAGGGGATGAGATAGATAAGGAGCCAGTGTATAAGCTAACATTTAATTTATTTGGTCTATTATGAAATGGAGAAATCGCTTTGTTTCGGGCAACATTTCTTCATCATCAACTACTACCATACTCAAAATCTCCCCAAACGAGTGATCCAAAGAGGTAGACTCCGATAAGTCTATCTTCAAGAATGGTTTTTAGTTGGAGAAGAAGCGTATTAAAGAAGCTATTGATATCTGAATAAGGCGTAAGTTGCATAGCACAATTCTATAGTGAAGACGAAACAAGTGTCAAATCACACGATATCTTTCCGTATCACACAAAAACGTTCCCTTTATTAAAAAAATTGAAAGAGCAGCATGACGCCTTCCATAATTTCTTACAGGAGGCGTTACTTGTGTACGTTCCGAGAACGGGTTAGTTGCTTGGATAGGGGGCGTCAAACGCTAGGACGTTGAAGGCAGCTCTGTTAGGAACAGATGCGCGATCCTGATTGAAGATGGACCAACGACCACTGTGGAACCAAACGCCGGTGTTGTGGTTGTTGTAGACGTGATAGGGTGCCCAGTTTGCCGTAATAAACACGATGGATTTGGGATTATTGTTTGTGACACGGTTATTCAGGTCCGTGTAATCGCCTGCACTGTTCGACTTGGTAGCTATATGAAGGGATGTGCCATTGACATCACGAGTAACAGCATAGACGTTGAACGAAGCACCTCTTGGCATTGCAGCTTTATCCTGGTTAAAGATGGACCAGTGCCCATTGTGATACCAGACGCCAATCGGGTGATTGTCATAAACCTGATGGGGTGCCCAGTTTGGCGTGACCAGGAGCAAGACGTTGGGATTGTTGTTACTGGCACTATTATTAATATCAGTGTAGTCGCCTGCACTATTGTATACGTTTGCAGTGTGGACGAAAATGCCTGAGTAATCAGCATTTGGCAGGGCATAGACGTTGAACGAAGCACCTCTTGGCATTGCAGCTTTATCCTGGTTAAAGA
>CAXTUE010000717.1:0-2314 GCA_964247355.1 uncultured Ktedonobacteraceae bacterium
GCGCATCCTTCCCCGAGCCGCATTCGGGGAAGGATGCGCTGCAGTGAGCGTCCATTAACTATCTGCCATCGGATATCTGGATATATACATCATCAAGCCGTTTTAATATGCTGGATATCTGCGCGGAAACCGGAGGTAACATGTTATCCCATATCAAAAGAAAGTAAAGACTGCGCAGGAAATTTTTGACGTTCGTCGCGCTCATCCATGCATTGACATCCGAGCCACGTTCCACAAAGCATAATTCTAGCCAATCGTTGATAAAGGTATCCGGTACTTCTCGTCCGATGATAACATGTTGGGCACTGGTGGCAAGGCGCATATCTTCTTCGTGATAGAGCGGTTCTGGTAACTGTGCAAGCTGCCGAATCGTTTGCAGGATGTCCTGGCGATCTTCGGGCGTCATATACTGGTTTTGTGCACACTCGTCGAGCGCGTCGGCAAGATGAGCCATTGCATGCGCCCAGCCCTTGCCCTCGATATACCCGCGCCAATCCTTCTCTTGCCCGGCGTAGCTGAGCAGAGTATTCTTCGTGTGTCGCGCTACCTGCTCGCTTATAACAGAGTGTCGCGCATCGGTGTAAAGGATGGCGGCAACGATCAGATTAGAAAAGCTACGCATAAACACGGAGTCGGTGTTGACTTCTCCTATCGCGTAAAACAAGTGCTCTGGACTCAACACGACCGTCAGCAGTTCGTTCATCTGATCCGCGTCCAGTAGCCCTTTGTCGATGATGCCACTCGCCAGAATCATATAGCTCAGCTCATCACGCAGTTCCCCATCAGGTGAACCAAGATTGATGAGTAACGCCTTCGCGAAATCGTAGTTGTCGATACCGGCAGGAAGTTCATAGTTGTTTTCAGCAATAGAACGTAAGAATTGCTTATTCGTTGCTTGCCCAGTTGTGTGTTGCATCTCCACTACCTTCTCTTAAATTGATAGAGTCATGTGTATTTACCAGCGAAATACAAATTGTGTTGCCTGTCTTTTCAGCACTATATCCTGTGGGCCAGATTCGTATGTTTGTGCATGTGTATAAGCAGACACTTGTAACTTCTTTTCAGCGCGACGCCCCGATGTATTCCATGCTTCGACCAACGAAACAAGCGTTTGGGCTAGCTCTTCGTCTTGCCCAAATGTACGAACAACCAGGCGCATCGGTGGTAGCGATGGTAGCGACCCTGCTGTTATCGGAGGTAGCTTGACCTTTTCGTCTACTATATATTTTAATACGCACAATGCATGTTGACTGAGGACACCAACTGTACTATACGTTGTTAACTCGCCAAGCAGTGGAAAGAAATGAGGAACAATTTTTTGCTCCACAATGGACCGGTGCGCGGTAAGGTTACAAAAACGAGCTTCATGTAGTGCTATCCAGAAGTCCAGGCCATACAGCATTTCTTGTAGCGTAACCTCGATGGACGTTTGTATTTCCTGTGTCGGCTCGTTGAGCCACTGCCTGACCGCCGTTGCATCCACTGGCATGGGTTCGCCCAGTGTAAGATAGAGTTGTCCTGGTGCGGGTTCAAGTTGTACCTGTAAATTTTCTTCGGCGAATGCGCCTCGTAATCCTACGAAGCCACAAGGTTGTACTGAAATACTCTCGAAATGGTCGCCAACGTGCTTGAATGCGACCGCTATCTGTGGACCTCGCACACTTAAAGGAAGCAAAATGCGTCCATCCGCCACGAGTTGCTCGTGCCATGCGGGAGTGATATCGCCTGCGTTGACCGTCAAAATGATGCGATCATATGGTGCGGCTTCAGGAAAGCCCAGGCCACCATCGGCACATATCACCTGAACATGCTCATACCCAGCGACCGCAAGATGTTTACGTGCGGCCTCTACAATGTCTTCGTCGATGTCGATAGTTACAACGTGTCCCGTTTCGCCTACAATGTGTGCCATGAGTGCCGCGTTATAGCCTGTGCCCGCGCCAATCTCTAGCACACGCTGGCCCTCGTGCAGGTCCAGTTGTTCCAGCATAATTGCCATAATCGTTGGTTGCGACGAAGAACTCACGGTGCGACCATCGAGCGATTTTGTCACAATCGCCTCGTCGCGATACACTCTCTCAAGTGGTAAGTCCGGCAAGAAGAGGTGGCGAGGTACCGCGCGAAAAGCCGCTTCAACATGCCGTGAGCGAATAAAGCCCTTCGCCTTCACCGAAGCGATAAGGTTTTTGTGCAGCTTCTGTTGTTCGTTCTCTTCTGGCATACATTTCCTCTAACGAACGTGAAGAATCGAATAACCGTGTGTAGGGACGGCATTCATCACGTCCGTCTGTCGATAGGAGGTTGCCAACAAGGA
>CAXTUE010000718.1:0-2308 GCA_964247355.1 uncultured Ktedonobacteraceae bacterium
CCGATCATCTTTCGTGATCTCAAACCTTCAAATGTAATGCTAGTTCCTAATGGCAATATCCGCTTAATCGACTTTGGTATCGCGCGCTATTTTAAGCCAGGACAATTTCGTGATACAATGGCTTTCGGTTCCCCCGGCTATGCCGCGCCTGAGCAATACGGAAAAACACAAACGACGCCCTATGCCGACATCTACAGTCTTGGCGCACTTCTGCATCAAATGCTCACAGGCAATGATCCCACTGAAGTTCCTTTCCGTTTCCTGCCCCTACACATGTATCAACTACACCACCCGCAAGCCTCCGCGATCCACTTATTGGACCGCTTAATTATGCAGATGGTGGATTTAGACCCCGCCAATCGTCCCGGTAGTATGGCTCTCGTAAAACAACAATTGGAGTATATCGCCCAGCAATGCGTGGTATGATACACGTAAACGTCTTGTTCAACATGTATTGGCGATGATACTACCCGTTGTATCACGCCCTCATGAGTATGTTGAACAGAGAAAAGGATGGGACATATACAGATAAATTTTAATGCGATACGATACAAAGGACTCCGAGCATGAACTTTGATCTCAACGACGAGCAATCAGATATACGCGACATGGTGCGCCGTTTCACAGCGCAAGAGATTACACCACACGCAGAAGAGTGGGATGAGACTCACCACTTTCCACGCGAGGTGTACGCGAAAATGGCCGAGTTAGGCTTGCTGGGCATGACCACGCCAGAAGAATATGGTGGTATTCTGCTCAGTCGCTTGATGGGTGCCATTGTCTACGAGGAACTGGCAAAGGGCGAGATGGCGACCGCCGTAGGACTCTCCGTTCATAACATGGTTACAGGTTCGCTGGCTCGCTTTGGCAACGATCAACAACGTCAGAAATGGGTAGGGCGACTAGCATCGGGCGAACTCCTGGGAGCGTTTTCGTTGAGCGAGTCCTCCTCCGGTTCAGATGCCGCAAACCTTCAGTGCCGAGCTATACAGGATGGCGACTTCTATGTCCTGAATGGCTCAAAGCTGTGGGTCACAAACGGAGGGGAGGCCGATATCTACCTGCTCATGGTACGTACACAACAAGTACAGGGGTCGTCCGGCATTACCTGTATAGTTGCTGAGAAGGGTATGTCAGGCTTCTCCTTTGGCAAGACAGAGCGTAAGATGGGCTTACACTCGTCCCCTACACGCGAACTGCTCTTCGAGGACTGCAAAATTCCCGTTGCCAACCGTATTGGAGAAGAGGGACAAGGCTTCAAGATCGCCCTCGCCTCGCTCGACGGCGGACGCGTCAATATCGGTGCCGTTGCCGTTGGTGTCGCGCAGGCCGCGTTTGACACGGCACGCGCCTATGCACAGGAGCGCAAGCAATTCGGCAAAGCCATAGCTACCTTTCAGGGTATTCAATTTATGTTGGCGGATATGGTGATGAAAATCGAAGCCTCGCGTCTCCTCGTCTATGAGGCCGCATCCAAACTCGATGCGGGTCAGAGCGCAGGCATATACGCATCTATGGCCAAATGCTTCGCCACCGATGCTGCAATGGAGACCACGACGAACGCAGTCCAAATACTGGGGGGGGCCGGTTACGTGCGCGACTACCCCGCTGAGCGCTATATGCGTGATATCAAGGTCTCACAGATATTCGAGGGCACCAACCAGATACAGCGCGTGGTAATCGCACGAGCCTTGCTGGGCGATGATGTACGATAAGACGTATTTCCTACTTAACACTCCTATAACATAGCTGTAGTATTGTATAATAGCGTGTGCTCTATTTACTTATTTGCTCTCTCCATTTCAACAGAGGAGCACACTGTTAGGCAAAACATCTTTCGGAGAGAATGCAACAGTCTGTATATCGTCCACATAGGAGGGAATATCATGGCAAACAAGCTAAGCCCTGATGACGCGAAAGATCGCGTGAACCAGCTTTACACCTACATTCTTGAGCGACAGCCTGATGAAGGCGGCCAGGCAACCTATACAAGAATGCTCGAAAATGGTGAGCACAGCGTACGCGAAATCGCGGGTTTCATGGGTCAATCGCAAGAATATGATGAGCGCTTTGTCACTCCAAACTCTAACGAGGAAGCAGTCCGTATCGCCTATCAAAAGTTCTTGGGGCGCGATGCCGATGAAGGTGGGTTGAGAGTCAACACAGATATTGCAACTCGTCAAGGCGTCAAGCACGTTATAGGACTCCTTGTTAGCAGTCCCGAATATCAAAGCAATTTCGGCGAAGACACACCACCAAGCAAAATAAGCTAAGAGTATACACAGCAAAACATATGCAGCGATGAACC
>CAXTUE010000719.1:0-2306 GCA_964247355.1 uncultured Ktedonobacteraceae bacterium
GCTGCATACGCTCGAAGCTTCCACGATATCACCACAGGCAACAACACTGTCACCATTCCTGAGTTCGATCCCACAACTGGCAAGATCATCTATGTCCTTATTCAAGGCTATAACGCTGGACGTGGATGGGATGCTGTAACCGGCATTGGCACACCAAAGGTGTCTTCGTTAGTCGCAACGCTTGTCTAGTAAAAAATATTCGCGTAAACATCCTCTTCCTGACATCTCCGCTCCGCTTAAAAAGCGGAGCGGAGATGTCAGGAAGAGGATGTTTATAGCATGAAATGGCCCTCGCAGGATGGTGGGCGACAGCGCATCCTTACAAGGGCCAGGTAGTCCTTGCCGAGCTAGAGTTCTGGCGAGGTTTCGGCGAGCACGTGAGCCTCGTTTATCCATGAGCGTACTTGCGCGCGCGAAGGAGCATGATAGGCAATTCTTTGACCAATATGCAGTTCGCCGAGGCGTTTGTGAAGACGTTCCACATTCTGCTCACTAAGTGCCTTACAACTCAGTACCCCCGCCTCTTTCAGCAATAGCGAGAGGTCTCCTCCAATACCGCGTAAACGCATCATATCAGCGCGTCCCACTAATTCAGCGAGTGCTTTTGCAGAGATACCAAGCTGCTGAGCCAGTTCCTCACGCTGCGAATTCGTTCTACCACGTTCCAGGAGTTGCTGAGTGTATTTCACGCCTATTTTGAAAAATGATTCTCGTAATTCCGGGTTGATACCCTTCATCATACTGATTGGGTTATACAGAGCATATTTCTTTTTGTACGATATCATTGTGACCATCAGTAGTATCTGTTCTCCTTTTATTATTTTATTGGAATGCTAAGAACTTATCTATCATGTCCACATCCTCTACACTTGATGCGATTAGACGGTATTCTCTCAAAAAAGTCACATTCTCTGTTTTGAGGGTTCAAAAAGACGTTATTTCACGTCTATCCACAAGTTTTCCACAAGTTTTCCACCGAGCAGTAAGAAATTGGTGGATAACCCTCTTTCCTCAAAGGTGTAAGTGATGGTACAATGAAGTGGGGAGAAGTGGGGCAAAATGGAGGATGTGAATAGGGTGCATGCAATGAGTGTACGATGGGTGGGGGAAGTGAGGCAGAACGTTAGGATACGGGAGAATTCTGAAGTGCTTCCTACAGGGGCATCGTAGTACACTCGTTTTAGGAAATTTAAGAAAAGATACTAGCAATGTTTCTTGGCGAATACGAGCATACAATTGACACAAAAGGACGCATAGCGGTTCCCGCGAAGTTTCGCGCACAGATACAAGCGAACCGAGGCGCAGTTCTGAGCAAAGGCATGGGCACATGCCTGTCAATCTACTTGCTTGATCGCTGGGAAGAAAAATCAAATGAATTAGTGGCTGGCAGATCGAGCGAGGAACTGCGCGACTTTGAACGACGCATCTATCCCAGCGCAAGCGAGATAGAGTTAGACGGGCAAGGTCGTATAGTCATACCGGCAAAGTTGCGTACCTACGCCAAGTTGGAAACCGAAGCAACCGTCGTAGGCGTACGCGATCACTTTGAAATTTGGGACCGCGCAACCTGGCAAGCCTATCAGGAACGATTAGACGCTGAGGGAACAGGCGTTCCCTTCTAAAAGATGTATGGGGCAAGTATTTCAATCCCATACAGGATATCCAATGGAACACTCACAACATGTGTCTGTAATGCTCGATGAAGTGCTGACGTTTCTTCAGCCTACATCTGGCGGACTGTATATCGATGGCACGTTGGGCGGTGCTGGACACACGGTAGCAATTCTGGAGCAATCGGCACCAGATGGACGTGTGTTAGGCATTGATACCGATGAGCAGGCATTGCGCAGAGTACGAGGGCAGTTTCCAGGCTTTGTAGAGAGCGGGCGACTGGTGCTGGCACACGGAAACTTTGTTGAAATGAGCACTATCGCTAGCAAAAACGGTTTCCAGTCGGTACAAGGTGTTCTGCTTGACTTAGGGTTTTCATCTGATCAGATGGACGACCCACAACGCGGTTTCGCTTTCAGTGCTGATGGCCCTTTAGATATGCGGCTCGACACATCGCTTGCCACATCTGCCGCCGATCTGGTGAATACCGCGAGCGAGCAAGAGCTAGCAGACATATTCTGGAAGTATGGCGAGGAGAGACGCTCACGACAAATTGCGCGGCGCATTGTACGTGAGCGCGAGCAGGCAGCAATCACCCGTACAGGGCAACTGGCGCGTATAGCCGCAGCAGGAGTGCCATTTAAGTCAGGCACAATTCACCCCGCGACGCGTGTCTTCCAGCCCTTGCGTATCGC
>CAXTUE010000720.1:0-2300 GCA_964247355.1 uncultured Ktedonobacteraceae bacterium
CTTCTGGATGGAAGCATCCAGGTGAGTGAAGAGTCAACTCAGGTTGCGTTCTTTGCTCCCTCAGAAATTGAATATCTCACTATGCATCCTTCCATTCGCTTACGTATCCAACATTATTTGGAACATCGCTCACAGCCCATTGTTAGTTAACGGAAGATATTAAGATTTTCTTGTGGTTGAGCCGCATGAGAGGTGATCTGGTCTCAAGAAAATCGTGTAAATACCAAACTAGCACAGAAGCCAGAAAAGGGCATGCTATGAGCACGTATTTAAATACGCGCTCATAGCATGCTCTTTTCTAATCATTTATTTCACCTTGTACCCGTGTATCCCCCAACAGTATCCACACCTGCACGACGAAGCTGAATGTGGCGTATAGAATGCAGATAGTCAACACTAGGCGCGTCAATTATCACGTTTGTTGTTTGTGTGCTCTGCGCTTCTGAATCGGTTCCGGCGGCTAGAGCGTTCGCTAGAAATTGTGAGCCACTACCGATACATAGAACAAGGGATGCTAGTGCAATGATACGAATGTGCCATGCATTTATTTTACTCATAGCTATCTGAAGCCTGGACATGTCTCTCCTCAATTCATCCACTCGCCGGGTGTACTCTTGTGGCCGATCTTCACGCCACCATCGCGATCTTTCATGACTCTAGCATCCGCCGCCATGCGCGCTCCAATGTCCGAGAACGAGGTACGATGCCAGAAGGTCGCGGGAAATAGCCCGACGCCAATCGCAATCGCAGCCCCGATCTCCGCGCGGTTAAACGGCAATCCTGGAGGTAGGGGAAAAGGTACGCGTGTGACGATGCCGAGATGCAAGAGCAGCGCGAACACAAAGATGATCAGTTCAAAGGCGAATACAGCGTAGTACGAGAGGACCTCCTTCGCCTGTCTCTGTCGATACACGATAGCTAGCCCGACATTGAGCACACACAAGAAGCCTGTGATCCACAGCGATATCGTCAGTATATTGCTGAAGGTAACAAACACAATATTTGCAGTAAGCTGACTTATTTGTGCTAATGAGAAGAGTGAAGAAACAACATGCATCTACAAATACCTCCCCGATAATTTCCTGTAACAAGAGTAGTTTTCTTGGGTACCCTTACTACCACCACAATGGAACAAACTACTTATACGTTAATAATAGATTTGAAAAGGCAACCTCGGTTTTATTCAAATTCACAAGCATCCCCACCTGTCCACTTTTTAACGATTCATCCTGAGCATTACCCACAACCTTATCATTTACAATGAACGTGAACTTTCCACTATTCACCACAACTTTAAAGGTATTGACACTATTTGGTCCATGACCGGCGTGAAACTCTTTGCCATAAGAAGCTGACCAAATTGTTGTCCAGGGACTATTGGCAGGATCGCCACTATCATCATACTTGAGCAGTTGATAGTTGCCACCTTTTGTATTTGCCACCTCGAAGATGTAAAACGCCTTATACGTTTTGCCATTCTTGTGGGACACGCTGAAGTTGTAGACAAGGCCAAATTGATTTGTGATGGTTGACTCGTCTCCGCTTATAGCCTGCATTGTTAGCGCATACACATATGAGCCACTTACCGTCTCATCAGGTAGTAACGCGAGAGCGAGTGCTTTTGTATCATTATTGGTAATATGGTACGCGTTATTCTTAAAAACATACTGTTGCGGTCCCGTGGGAGCCACATGCCAATTATGACTATTTGCGGTCAACGGATCGCTCAAAATAGTGTTTGCCTGCATCGTCGCGGTAGCTTGTATCCCTACAGTAGCGGTAAGATTGGGTGTCGTGGTTACACTCGCATTATGTGTGGTATTCGTGTGGGAGCTTATGAGCCAAATCGCGCTTGACGTAAGTACAATCAAAAAAACAGCAACGAAAAGCACAACAATTTTTACATTATTTTTGAGTTTGTTATAGGCGTGTAATGGTGTTCCCGACAGCAGTGGTTCCAGATTTGAGGGTGGGAGGGCCGAGGTTGGCGTAGACGATGCCTCTGCTTGCTCTGGCGGCAGGACAGGCAAGAAGCCTGTCACAAACTGGCCCGGCTGACCCGCAACTGGAACCTGAATCACCTTGAATGATTGTGCCAACTTCATTGTCGTTGTCGCGCCCTGCCCTGGATAGGTTCCATTTGTGCTTGCCTGCATCCCCTGCTGAGTAGGAGCACCAGTTTGAGAAATTGGAGCACTTGCCATTCCATTGTCACTATTAAATGAGAGAGATGAAACAGGATTATAGGATTTCATAGCATCGGGAATATTGGTAGTGTTTGGCGTTGAGGGAACACTTGT
>CAXTUE010000721.1:0-231 GCA_964247355.1 uncultured Ktedonobacteraceae bacterium
ACCTTAGATTCTCTTCTGGAAACGGTAGAAATTCAGCAAGATGAAGAGACTATGAAGGCTTTTCGTGAAGAGGTAGAAGATATCAAGGCAGGGAGAGTGGTTCCTTGGGAAGAAGTACTTAAGAAGTTGGAATGGGAATAACTTATATCCGATAAATCGATTGCGGACGCCCTACATATGGTCCCTACCACAGCCATCGACTGTGGTAGTAGAACGTCAAAGGACAATTGT
>CAXTUE010000721.1:241-2296 GCA_964247355.1 uncultured Ktedonobacteraceae bacterium
TCTTTATGCTCAATCGAGCCGTTAAAAAAGTGCCAAATCATCTTTGACAGACTAGTAGGGACCAGATGTATCGCGTCCGCAATGGGCAATTCATTGCCTACGCTAAAGATTTGGGCATATTTACTTCTCTTGCTCTTTCTCGCGTTTTTGTGCATCCTCAATTAGCCCGACTAGCAGTTGTAGTTTCTTGATCGTGTGTTCGGCGTTACGCTTGTTGCGCTCGTAGCCATCGGGGGCGAGCAGTTGCGCCCATGTGCGAATGTCGTCCTCTGACACGTCGTACCATTTGGCGTCGGCTTGCAGACGCAGGTAGACGCGCATCTGAGGGTCCTGCTTCTTTTTGGTAGGACCTGTTGTCTTGCTTTCGCCAGCACTCTCGGCTTCATCTGCGGCAACGGCTTCTGCTAGTTCGCTCGTGGGATGCAATTCGTTGTACAATGCCTCTACATCGCCGGATCGGAAGAAGGCGTCGCGGCCCACACCTCTATGCGTCTTTATACGCCCCTCTTTGATCCACTGGTCTAGCGTTACACGATCTATGCCGAGGCGTCGCGCCGCTTCACCTGCATCGACAAAGGCGAAGCGACCGCCTCCTGGTTTACTCACCATCTATATTTTCCTCTTGTGTTACGTTTTGATAGAACAACAGCAATGTGCTCCCATAGCGACGCTCGTCGGTGAGAACGAGTCGAGTGCAAGGCACAGCTACCACACTGGTACGCTCTTTGGGATGAATCTGGATGATGACAAGCCCATCATCTGTCACAAGTGGCGATGTATCGAGCAATGTTAGAGCGTGAGCCGCCATCTCGTGATACTGTGGTGGTGCGACGTAGATGATATCATAGATACGCCCTGTACCTGTTGCTTGTTGCGTGAGGAACTTAAAGGCGTCGGCTTGAAGTGTCTCGGCGCGGTCCGCCAGCTTTGTAATCTGTAGATTTTCGCGCACAAGCTTCAGTATCTTCACATCCATCTCTATAAATGTTGCATGAGATGCACCACGACTCAATGCCTCGATACCAACACTAACTGTACCCGCGAAGAGGTCCAGGAAGCGCGCATCGACGACCTCATCAGCGAGAATATCGAAGAGGGCTGTTTTGACACGATCCATAATTGGACGTGTGCCAGTCATTGTCTTGAGCGTCTTGAGCTTACGGCCCTTCGCCTCACCTGTTACCACGCGCAAAGGCTTCTTCCTCCAATAATAATAGGACAACTTCGGTATCCGTCATGAAATCGTCTTCTTTGGCCCAGGAGATCAGCGACTCGACCTGATCGACCTTGAGTTTCTTGAACGAAGAGACGCCCCAGATGCCCTGAGTAATATCCTGGAGCTGCTCTTCGCTAATCTGTCCATCGGTAACATTATTCAATACCTTCAAGCGCGCGGGATTGGCGACGGCTGCCCCTTGCGACTCGCGGAACCTGCTCACCAAATCTTTGGCATGCATACGTTCATGTGGTGTCAGTTCGCGTTGCGGCCCCAGTTCGGCCAGTTCGCTCTCATCGAGTTCATCGTCATCCTCGATACTTGCCAGCACGTCCTCAATATCGTCTTCCTCATCAAAGTATGGTGTACGCCCGTTGTTGGCAGTGGGAGGCCGTGAAGCTTGTGAGCGATTGCTGATCTCTATGTTAGACATATCAGGGCGCGCGGGTGCTGATTGTTTTGATGGTGTTTGCGTTACGGCAGGTTTACTTGAAGGTGTCTCGCTTTTTGCACCGGGCCTGGACGGTTTTTCGTTCGCTATCGCTACATTTGTGTTGCCTTCGCCGTTCTTTTCTTGCGCACCATTCGCGTCCCCACCCACCAGACGCTGTAACTGGTCAAGTTTCTCGCGCAGGTTGACACCGCTCAGCGATTTGAGTTTCAGCATCTCCATTGCTTGCGTAGGGTTCAGGTCAAAGCGGTCCTTCACCACGCGAATGAATTGTGGAATGGAGAGGTTGCCACTGACATCGCCCGTTGTGGGCATACTGACGCCGGTAGCCGGACGTTGCGCTGGTTGCTGTACAGCCTCTTCATTCTGTGCTGACGCGGGAGCTATC
>CAXTUE010000722.1:0-2294 GCA_964247355.1 uncultured Ktedonobacteraceae bacterium
GGCGGACGTGATGAATACGGTCCCTACAGGCATTTGATGTCTCTCTCAAAAACCTCCCGTTGAAAGGTCCCCTTATGGGCGTCCGTTTGATTTTTCTAGAAATTGGTGTTGCCAAATAGTAACAACGCTTGCTTGTTTCTTAACCGAACTCTTACTGATTCTCCACTGGGAACATACGCGCTAGATGTATGATTGCCTTAGATGCAATTTGATAAAAATGTAGGGGTTTATTAGGTTCAAGGAGAAGGTAGCATGGCACTTGGTTCAAACCAGTTTGCTGATGACGATGTTGTCTCACTTGTGGGATTTCCAACACATAGTCAATTGGTAACGCCAGACCAGATACGCCGCTTTGAGTTGTTGCGGTTAGCGTTTTTTGTATTGAAACTGAGACGATTTGAGCAAACATATCAGAGCAACAAAGATATCACTAAAGAGTATACCTTGCGTGTTAGCCTGTTGCGCCATACTATCTTTCAGCAAGTTGTAACGCTCACTCGTCTGGATGCGCGAGAGCAAGCATTACAGCTCATCAATACCTGCCGTAAGTAACAAAGGACTCATAGGGATTCTTCGGACGCGTGAAGATATCACCGCTGATATGTACAAAGATGCCTGTTTTCTCAAGCTCTTTACGCGCGGTTTGCAGGTTAACGCTACCGCTTATCGCGAAGATACATGGTCCAAGCTGTCGTATTCCCAGGTTCTGCAACGATGGAATAAGTGGAAGGATTTTTCCCGCATCCTCGCTCGAAACCTCGAATAAGAGCACCTGCGAAATGTTCGCGCTCTTAAAGGTTTTCGTCCAATCGCGTAGCGTGTACTCGACGTTCTGCGGCAGCTCTTTCTGACTATGCTTCTGCAATGTATGCAGTATCTGCTCTATGTTTTTGCCTGCTTGCAGACCACGAAGCACAGATGCCTTCGTCAACGTGAGACGGCTCACCAGTCCAAGCTGATTCGCCTGTGCGAATGGTAACAAGGCATAAACCGTAGACAAGTCAGGTTGTAATAGCAGAAGTTCAAAGTTTGGCTGTATCACAAGACCATTAGTCTGTACTTGCTCTTTGGCTTCAGAGTCTTCTACGGCAAGCGTGTTCAACTCAAGTACCTTATGACCAAACTCTGTAATCAGAAAGTAGTCCGGGTTTATTGGAATGCTTGAGCTTAAGGCATCGGGATGTTTGTAGCCAATATCCACGAGTCCCAGTTCGAGAAGTGTCGAAGACAGAATGCCGCGATAGACCTCACCTTCGCAGAAGTCCCACTTCTCTTTTGTATCGGCGTCCCTTACTATGCGCTTAGAACGCCCATAATAGTTCGCTGTAGAGCGATAGGCAAACGCATCCTCGCGCCATAGTTCTTGTAAAAGCGCGTCAATAGAGTACCAGCGACTCGTTGTATAGTTGTACAGATGTTTGAGCAGTGCTTTGCGCCCACTGGAAGCATCCCAGGAGTACGTCGACCAGGAGCGATATTTGACACCATAGATATCACTCCACACAAAATTCTCAAGCCAATAGGAGAGTAGCGCATGTGTTTGTTCGACCAGCGACTTCTGCGCCCATTGGTCAACGGCTGGCGTTATCTCATACGCTGGCTTGCCCTCCTGGAATGATGGATTTGTGAGATGAGTGATGTTGAGATGCTCCATGACGTTGAGCAGAATCTCGATATAGTCGTCGCCATCTTCATAGTTCAGACGAGGTAGCCCACGAAGCGTTGTGCGTATCTTGGTGGCGATACGCTTTGGCACTCTACCCGCCTGTGTTGGCTCAATCGTCTGCTGGTAAATCGTATTTACTAATGTAGCGATGTCATAGACCGCTATGTGCTCACCCATTCGTATGGCTAGCGGCGTGTTCTCAAGCGCATTCACTGGAATTTCTTCCTCTACACCTTGAGCGTCGTCAGAAAGAGATTTCATATTGCCATACAAGTCACTCGGCACAAATACAACATGTTTTCCTTTGGAAAAACCATCAAAGACCAGACCAAGCAAAGCAAGTGTGGTTAATGCTGTCAGGAGCAAAGTATCGCTCATTTTCAGAGCAGTTTTGACCGACTCTACATCTGATTTTCCTTCGTGGTTGCGCAACCAGATAAAAAGTTCACGCACCTTTGGCTCAAGGTTGGGAAGATAGTCAAGTGGCTCACCCAAATCAATTAAGTGATCGGCAAGTATGTCGATATCATCATCCTCGGCATAGTACCGAGACATTTTCTTAGACACCGTATAGTTGTTCATCAGAGTCGATAACGTTTGAGGGGGAGCGTTGCTAAGAGGACTCTGG
>CAXTUE010000723.1:0-2293 GCA_964247355.1 uncultured Ktedonobacteraceae bacterium
TATATAGTTGCGTTTGGTACAAGTATTATCGTTGATGGACTGGTACACGGAACAATCACCGCATATGGTGGAAGTGTCACTTTAGAGAAGGTGTCAGCCATCTATGGTGATGTGCATTTGTGTCAGGGTACCTGGACTCCTGGTAGCGATGCGCATGTGCATGGAAACTTTGATGGGTGCCCTGAGAGTATTGATCAGCTCTTGATGAGTGATGCGGGGCCAAACTTTCGCTTTTGGTCTGCTCTTGTATGGATTGCATTAGGGGCCTTACTTATTGTAGTATTGCCAGAGCACGTTATGTTGGTGCGTACCACGATCTTGAGCAAGACGCGTCGCAGTCTAGTGCTTGGCATACTGAGTACGTTACTCGCGTTACCAGTGCTCGCTATTCTGGTAGCACTTATCATTTCTATTCCTTTAGCGATTATTGTCGTGATAGGACTTATCGCCGCGTGGGCTTTAGGAAGGGTGGCGGGTGGCTCGTTGCTCGGCGAGTACATCGTAGGTGTTGTGGCTCCTCAGAAAAACACACGTCCGGTGCAAGTTGTAGTGGGACTGACAGTGTTAGTGTTGGCAGGGTCTCTCCCCTACATTGGCTGGTGTATTAGCGTTGGTGCAGGTTTGATAGGGTTGGGTGCGGTTTTCTTGAGTCGATTTGGAACGCGGCTCTATAGCCAGCCAAAGCAGCCAATAATGTTATAAACTTATAAATACGCTGGAAAGATGTGACGGTCATATACGCTCGCTCCAACGGGACTTGTATGAGCCGCGAGGTGAACATGAGCATTGATGTCGAACTTACAGACCTTGCCTATGGTGGAGACGCCGTAGGTCGCTATGAGGGACGGGTCCTCTTCGTCCCCGGCGGCATTCCTGGTGAACGTGTGCGGGTAGATATTGTCGAGGAGCGACGTGGGCATGCGCGGGCAGACTTACTAGAAATACTGCGTCCCGCCCCTGAACGTGTAGACCCAGCCTTTCCTTTGCTTACCGATAGTGGGTGTCAATGGCAGCATATCGCGTATCAAGCGCAACTTACCTGGAAAGCTCATATAGTGCGCCAACTACTCATGCGCATTGGCAAACAACCTGATGCGCTTGTCCATCCCACTATTGGCATGCCCACAAGCGTTTCACCCTGGCACTATCGCAATATTGCTTTATTTTCAGTTGGGCCATCGGGTGAGATCGGCTTCAAATTAACCGAGAGTCACGATATTCAGCCGTTGGAAAACTGCCCTTTACTTCATCCAGCCCTGGATATGGTGTATCAGCAAGTGCGTGTCAAGCTTATAGAGTATTTTGGCGACACGCTAGGCGAGATGGTACAAGGTTTTACTATCCGTGGCGCTGTCGGCACTATCAATAACGCTGGCATCGGTGTGCCAGTCGAAGAGGTGAGTGCAGCCGCACGCGCTGTTCCAACATTGTTAGTCATTCATGCGCGTCCAGGTTCACTTATAGAAGACCCGCAGCAATTGGCAAACGAATTGATGACTGTGGCACCAGGCATGGTTGGTGTGATCATCGAGCGTGTTGGAGGCCGTTACGGTCGCGTCTTCGCGGGACAAGAGTTCTTGACCGATACCGTATTGGGCCGTCGTTTCCGTGTCTCCGCTGACTCCTTTTTTCAGGTGAATTTGCTGCAAGCGGCCATGTTGGTTGAACGTGCAATTGCGCTGTTAGAGCCTCAGCGCAGTGATGTTATCCTGGATGGCTATAGCGGTGTAGGTCTTTTCTCTTCGTTTCTTGCAGCACGGGGGACGCGTGTCATTGGCATTGAGTCGCAGCCAAGTGCGGTGATGGATGCGCGCGCAACGACGATGCTCAACAATCAAAACACCATTACTGTATTAGAGGGAACATTGGAGCGTCTGTTAGGGCAACTGCATTACCGGCGTGAACGTATTGATGTTGCGCTGGTCGATCCACCACGAGCAGGATGTCATCCCAAAGCTCTGCAAGCGTTACAGACATTGGCGCCGCGCGCTATCTGTTACGTTTCTTGTGATCCCAGTACGCTGGCGCGCGATATTGCAACTCTTTGCTCTGGTGGACGCTACCGACTCATCTCCGCACAGCCAATCGATATGTTTCCACAAACCTATCATATCGAGAGTGTCGCGCTGTTAGCGCGTGTCGGTGGTATGGGTATACGTTAAATCCGAATACCATAAACGCCCTTGCACATCGGGCAAGGGCGTTTATGGTATTCGGATTTAACGTATCATATTTCGTTATTGACAAGCGATTGTCTTTTGCTCAACCGAATCTCAATTTTGCTGCCCTGCTC
>CAXTUE010000724.1:0-2282 GCA_964247355.1 uncultured Ktedonobacteraceae bacterium
AGGCCAAACTGCTGTCGTTGTTACTGTTGCATTTGGCTGTTCGCGGAAAACTCATATTTCATGTCTTTGTCCCGAAGGACATCGACATGTGTTGATTGACAGAAACTATGTAAACACATTCGTGCTGATTCTTTTACGTTCTTGTTCACGAAACCTTGTGTTCTGTTCTGCTTTCCACTCTTCAATTGTCAAGGTACTTTGTCAGTCGTGACAAGCTTTTCGCTCATCACATGCTGTAAATGTAGTGTCGCATATCGCTAGTGTTTTGTCAAGCCTTTTCCTCGCGAATTTTGCTTGTCTCTCAAAATCTCCTACCTCCTTGCTTTCATAGAAGCACAACAACTCACGCTCGGTCTCTTTGTATTAAAAGAGACCGCAATGCGGTTGTTTTGCTCTAGGAAGAAGGGTTCCTCTGAGGAGCCACATTAGCGTGGCGATTGCCTGAAAGACAGGAGCACACATTCATGAATGCACGACCATGTGATTGTCTTGTTTTGGTGGCTTTGATAATATACCTTACACATTAAAGAATGTCAAGCTTTTTCTGTGCAAACTTTTGGAGCTTTTACAAATTCCATAGAGTATCACAGCAAAGACCTCTACCGAATTCCGTAAGCGACGTAAAAAATGTCACATTTTCTGGAAATGGTATGTGATAATACATAGAGATGCAAAAATCTGAAACGCTAAATAAGAGGAGTAAAGAATGTTCATGGCTTTTGTCTTGCTCATTGCTCTAGTATGTGTATGTTTCCTTCACAATATTTTTTACATTTTGAAGTCTAAACGCTTGCTACCTGTGAGTGCTACGCTTGCCCTACTGCTCTTAACCGCTTGTAGTAGTACTTCCGGCTCGCAACCTGCACAGATCACTCCGCTCGCCCTCACACCCAGTCCAACGTCACTCGTGACGACCGTTCAAAGTGCTACAGATTGGACAACCTACCATCGCGACAATGCTCGCACTGGTTATCTTGCGAATGTACCTGATCCGCAACGCCTCACGTCTTCATGGAGAACGAAATTAGATGGGGCGGTGTATGCTGAACCATTGGTTGTTGGCGGTCGTGTTCTTGTCGCCACCGAAAACGATACCCTTTATGCCCTGAATGCTCAAACAGGGCAGATAGTGTGGCATACCAACGTTGGGACTCCTGTCCAACAAGGAGATTTACCTTGTGGCAATATTTTCCCACTTGGTATTACTGGAACACCTGTCTATGACCCTGTAACTGGTTTAGTGTTTGCCGTTGCGGAAATTACTGGTCCCACACACATCCTGGTAGGACTTGATGCTAAAACTGGTCAGGTAAAAGTGCGACGCGTCATTGATCCACAAGGTATAGAGATCGCGCCTCATCAAGAGCGTGCAGCTCTAGCATTATTTGACAACAGAGTGTATGTCGCTCTGGGTGGACTTGCTGGTGACTGTGGTAACTATCATGGTTGGGTTATTGGCAGTCAGACCAATGGTAATGGACCCTTAGTTACGTTTGAGGTCCCGACACCACGTGAGGGCGGTATCTGGGCACCGTCGGGACCCGCGATTGATGCTACAGGACATGTCTTCGTTGCTGTGGGTAATGGTGAGACAACTCAGGGAAACTGGGATCACAGCGACGCCATTCTGCGTCTTTCATCAACACTTCATCTCGAAGATGGTTTTGCTCCTAAAGATTGGCAGCAGGAGAACGCGAATGATGCTGATCTTGGTTCGATGGGACCATTGTTGTTGCCCAACAATCTCGTTTTCGCCGATGGCAAATCAGGGCTTGGCTATCTCCTGCATGCAAACGCGCTTGGTGGTGTAGGCCGACAAGCGCAAGTACTGTCTGTTTGTAATTCCTTTGGTGGGGCTGCGACAAACGGCACACAAATCTTTGTTCCATGCACCTCTGGTTTACGTCAGCTTTCCTTAAGTGGAGGTAAACTAGCTCTCGGTTGGCAAGCACCGGGTCAGATTACAGGCTCACCCGTCGTTGGTGGTCAAACCGTCTATAGCCTCAGTAGCGATGGGACGCTCTACGCCCTCAACAGCGCAACTGGCAAGATACGTGCAACTGTTGGCGTTGGCGCAGTATCGCGCTTCGCAACTCCCACGCTGTATAGTAGTCATGTGTACATAGGAACTATGGATGGAGTAACGGCTGTTGTGGTGTCTTAGTTGTAGTGTCCTAGAGGTGTATGTACCTCATTAAGCACACGAGGTATTAGACACATGAGATATTAGGTTCACGAGGTATTAAGCACACGGACGCCCACAAGGGGACTAACCCTACTAT
>CAXTUE010000725.1:0-1967 GCA_964247355.1 uncultured Ktedonobacteraceae bacterium
GTGTATTCACCATTAATACGCACATACTCATAAGACAAATCACAACCCCATACCGTTGCACTTGCCTCTCCCAAGCCTAGACCGACGCGAATGATAATCTCAGACCCTTGTAAATATTCCTCCAATTGCGCTAAGTTGTCTTCCCCCAAGCTCTTCCCTTGATATACAGGAATGTCACCAAAAGCGATAGATACTTTTTCGGGAGTGATATCCTGCTGCTCATCACATTTGCCAATTGCCATTGCGACACGGCCCCAATTTGGATCGGCACCGAAGACCGCCGTTTTGACAAGCGGTGAGTTGACAATAGCTTTGGCAACACGTTTCGCCTGCTCAAACGATGTCGCTTGCTCTACTGTAACCTCTAGCAGTTTTGTTGCCCCTTCGCCATCACGTGCAAGGTCCTTTGCAAGCTCGATTGCCATTGTATGCAGAGCTTGCTCAAACGCCCTCAGGTCTACGTTCCCAGCTAAGCCGTTTGCCATAATCGCAACAGTATCGCTTGTGCTTGTGTCGGTATCTATACTCACCATATTGAATGAAACGTTTACAGCATTCTTCAACATCGCTTTTAGTGTATCGGGAGCTATGTGTGCATCAGTTACAAAATAGCTGAGCATCGTTGCCATATTTGGCTCGATCATCCCAACACCCTTTGCCATACCCACAAGTACAGCGTCTCCAACTCGACAGGAGCGTATCTTAGGGCGTGTATCCGTTGTCATAATGGCTTGTGCCGAGCGGTCAAGTTGACCTTCACGCATGCCGGCTTTCAGCCCTTGTATACCCTGACGAATACGCTCCATAGGCAACTGGCGTCCTATGACACCTGTCGAGGAAACCAGTACGTCGCCTTCTGCAATTCCTAGTTCTGTCGCGACAAGATGCACAACCTCTTGTGCGTTCGCCAGACCCTGTTCGCCCGTTGCGACATTAGCGTTTTTGCTTGTAATAACAAACGCCTGTAACTGCCCATCGCTCACCTGTTCTCGACTCACAATAACTGATGGACCACAGAAGCGACTTTTCGTAAACATCGCGGCGGCGGAGGCGGGAACATCTGATGCTATCACGGTGAAGTCATATGTTTCGTCCTTGATGCCAACATTCTTTGCACATGAACGAAACCCTTGTGGATGTAATAATGAGTTATTCATAGATTTCGCTCCTTAAAACATCTTGCCACCAAGCGGTACCTCTGCGGTCGGACTCAACAACACAACGTTGCCATCGCTATCGGGTAAGCCTAACGTCAACACTTCAGAAATAAAAGGTCCAATCTGTTTAGAAGGAAAGTTTACGACGCACACGACCTGCATGTTCAGCAACGCCTCTTTTGTGTAATGCTGCGTGACCTGTGCTGAAGAGCGTTTTGTGCCAATTTCTGGGCCGAAGTCAATCAACAGTTTGTAAGCAGGTTTACGTGCCTGTGGAAAGTCTTCCACTTTGATAATTCGGCCTACACGAATATCGACCTTCTCAAAGTCGTTATATGTGATCATATGCATTCCTCTCTTTTGTATGTTCGGTATGGGTCTAATTCATCACACCCATTATTATGCGGGGTGTGATGAATTAGACCCATACCGAATGTTTTAATAGGCGCGAGCGAATACGGCTTCGCAGGTTGCGGGTTTACCTGTATAAATGCATTTTCCGTCTATGGGCGGCTGGTCGAGCGGAATGACGCGTAGTGTGGCCTTTGTCTCTTCCTTGATGGCCTGTTCCGCAACACTGTCCTCGGCCCATTTGACACGTACGAAGCCACGCTTCTCAGCGATGATTTGCTTGAACTCGTCGTAGCTCTCGGTGTAGTGCATGTTCTGCTCACGGAACTCGATGGCGCGCTGGAAGAGTGCTTGCTGTACCTCTTGCAGTAATATGGGCAAGCGTGTTTCCAGGGTATCGAGCGAGACTGCTTCTTTCACGCGATTGTCACGGCGTACGAGCATGACGCTGTTATTCTG
>CAXTUE010000725.1:1980-2279 GCA_964247355.1 uncultured Ktedonobacteraceae bacterium
TCGTAACTCCCATTCGTTATACTTCCAGCCGGGAGTGTTGTCGGTGTTGTCAATCTTGAAGCGCACCTTGCCCCTGAGCATTTTTTGTACGCGCTCGACCATCTCGCCCACGGCAGACTTTTCCGCATCCTTACGCGCAATCGGAATGATCACAGTCTGATAGGGCGCGATATGCGGCGGCAAAATCAAGCCTGATTTATCGCCATGCATCATGATGATGCCACCGATCATACGCGTACTCATACCCCAACTGGTGGTGGCACAATATTTGCGCTGACTATCGGAGTCGAGGTACTGGA
>CAXTUE010000726.1:0-2275 GCA_964247355.1 uncultured Ktedonobacteraceae bacterium
AAATATCAATAACTCCAATTCAATCCACATTGCGAACAATGCTTAGCGGGGTGGTAGCTCTCGAAGGCGCGGCGGAAGGACTGATAGCTCTCTCCGTGCCATATCTCCTGCATTGACTGCTCAAAGACGTTGCCCAGTACACGCTCTTCTTTATACTCGCGTGCGCTCTTATGTCCAAAGGGGGCAAAGCAGCAAGACAACACATTACCACTGGATGTGATGTATGTCAACTCATAGGGGCGTCGGCATCCCGACCACGGACGCTCGCCGAAGTCACGCACAAGACTTTCCACAGGCGTTGCGGAACCGGCGGCGTTAAAGCGAATGCCCAATTCCTTGCACCGTTCCTCGCAGGAACGCACAAGAGCTAATTCCTCTTCGGAAGAGCGACGGAAGAGTGCTTGTTTGGAAGCGGCTAGCCCTTCCTCGAAGTACACGAGTCGTTGCATATACACTTCTCGAACGCCTGCCTCTCCTGCCAGTTCGACCAGTCCGGGCAGTTCATGCAGGTTTTCGCGCATCGCTGTGAACCAGACCGAGAGCACAGGCTTGGTCGCATCCTGTGCCCTCTGCATTGCTATGAATGCTCGCACGTTGCGCCAGATTTTATCGAATGCATCGACGCCGCGCACGTGAGCGTACATCTCGCGGGTCGAACCATCCATCGAGAGGCGGTACTCGTCGAGACCTGCATCGATCAATGCCTGACCACGTTTCTCATTTAGAAGGATGCCATTTGAGTTGAAGAGGACGTAGGTTCCGCGATCTTTGAGGTAGCGAATCATGCGCGGCAACTCTTTGTTCAGTAACGGCTCACCCAGCCCGTGTAGTACAACGCGGTCCAGTGCTGGAAATTGCTCTACTATCCGTAGAAAATTATCGTAGCTCAGGTCGCGGTCATCCTCGCGTGAGAGCAGTGTGCGTGGACACTGCTGACACAACTCGTTACACCGGCTGGTTGGTTCAAGGTAGATTGAGCGTGGTAGTGCCATCAATACTGGAATTGTCTGGATTGGTTGCGTTGTGGTCATCAAAGCTCCTCATAGTTTTCAGGTAGGCGGCGGTAACAGGTGCCAGTGTTGGCTCTTTTCTAAGCATCCGTACGAGTCGCACGAGATCGGGCAGTTCATCTACATCAAAGAGTGTATCGAGAAGACGAACTGTCAAGCCCAGACGCTGTGCCGCTTCAAGTGTCATGTGTGTTACAACATTGGTACTCATCGGAATACCGCTAAAAACATTGTGTGCTGCTGACATGCCGAGCAGATAATAGCCGCCATCATCGCACGGTCCCAGTGCTACGTCAACCTGGTCGAGTGCCTTACGTGCGGTCAGGATGTGCTCTCGACTCATCTGGGGCGAGTCAGTGCCAATAAGTATCGAATACTTGAAGCCTTGTGCCTGCGTCCAGCGAAATGCGTTATGCAAACGTGTGCCAAAGTCAGCTCCCTGCTGGGGAAAGTAACGCATGGTTGTAGCATATTCAGGTGTGAGCGTAGCTATCAACTCTTGATAGTTGACTTCAGCAGGAGTATAAGCCCAACAAGGAATATACTGCTGCCCTGCATGACGCTGTGCAATATCCTTAAGAAATGCACGATACAGGTCGAGCGTTTCCTGCTCACCAAGCATACGTGCTAAGCGCGTTTTGGTTTTGCCTAACTCAGGATAACGCGCCATGATAATCAGTGCGGTATCGGCGACGAAATCAAGCATGCGTCTCTTGTGCCTCCCGTGACATTGCTCTATTTGTTGTGCTTTTCGTGCCAACATAGCGCAATGTAGTTCTCAGCATGTAGTACGCAGCTTTGATACTGCCCGCGATTGTGCCCGCGACCTTTGATTGTCCGTGACTACGTTTACGGTAGTGAATCGGCAGCTCAAGAATGCGATAGCTTGCCCGTGCCGCTTTGACGACCATCTCGACGGGCCAGCCATACGTCATTTCGCGCATCGCTAGCTCCTCTAACGCCGAGCAACGAATGACGCGAAACGAACCTATGTCATGTACTTGTACTCCGTATAGCATACGAATCATACTACTGACAAGCCAGTTGCCCAAACGAGCCTGTGCCAGAATCGCACCTCGTTCGGCGCGCTGGCTTATGCGTGAACCAATTGCGAAATCCGCGCGTCTCTCAAGAATTGGGTCAAGCATCATTGGCAGGTCAGTGGGATCGTCGCTTCCATCCCCGTCCATAAATACAAGTATATCGGCTCCCAACTGTTGCGCCATCCGAAAGCCGCTTGCACACGCACGGCCGTAGCCCCGTAT
>CAXTUE010000727.1:0-2272 GCA_964247355.1 uncultured Ktedonobacteraceae bacterium
CTTTGGGTGGCCCCCTTATAACCCGGGCGGGGGTTGCCGCCCACTTAACAACCCGGCGGTCTTTATGGCGGTCCCTCCCCAACACAACTCCTGAGAAAGATGCAATTTGGGGAAACCAAAAGGCTCTATGTACTACTCGCCTTGATGGAACGCCTCTAGTCCCTAGCAATAGAATGGTGGTGGTGGGCAATTAACGTTCGGTCTGTGAATAGTAAACTGACCGCTTACATGATTATGCGTTGGAGGCGTGGTAATAGCGCGAATACTCAATCCCAGCGTTCCTGCTAGGAGCGTAAGCGTCATCAACACAAGGAACAGCAGCCTGCGTAACGAAACAATCATTGGAATACTCCTTTATGCCTTATGGAACCGTTGCACGAGCACACTTTGCCCGCTCACAATAATAGGTGTAAAATTTGTCCAGAAATCTTGCAAAAAACCTGACGATTGCGAAAACTATCAGTATACTGGTGTGTCTGTTGGGGGCATGTACTACAGATCACCAGTCAGGAAAGCAAGATATGAGCAAACCAAACGAAGACGCGTTAGCACTTGTCTGGGCTAGTGCGGAACGCGCTATACAACAGTATGCACAGGGGCTAATCTCGGTTGAGAAGCTGACAACACTGATTTTGAATGAAGGGGATGTACAAAGTACTGATGGAAATATTTTTTGTGAGAAAATATTTCGACGGGTAGCACAGCGCATATGTAGCTGTATACTTTATGAGGCATGGCTGTCCTCTGATGCCGAAAGACAAAATCTCGCCTTTCTAAATCTCAGGCATTACCTGGAAGAGTTACTACTACACTCCTCATATGCGCGCCGTTTACAGATTTATACATACGCGATTGAGGATGTCGTGCATTCGACGTTGGAGATACTCTCTACACAGGCAACACAAAAAAACGGCGGTGGTCCAGATAATCCAGCCGCGTTTCTTAAGTGGACAAAAACAATTCTTTTGCGGCAAGCACATCTATTCTTGGAGCGCGATGTGCAGCATACCTGCCTCTCGTTGGATGAGCACGTAGAACTCTTTGCTGAACAATTCATTGATACGCAGAACAGCGATCCCCTGCACAAAGTACTTGCGCAAGAGGTACAGCAAACGCTTATAGACAGCCTGTACTCATTGCGTAATCCTCGCTATCGACAAGTCCTGCTTGCAACCTATCTCATGGATATCGACGAACAAGAAGTGGCGCGACGTATGCATGTAGCAGTGCAAGACGTGTACCTCTGGCGACATCGGGGCCTGAAAGCCTTGCGCCATCAGCCTGAGATACTACAACTTCTACACATCCAGAATGATGTATAGTAAAACACTAATCGACACTATTTAACGGGCGCTCACAATGGGTGTCCGTTGAATTCACCGCTTAAAAGGTGCCGCAACTTCTATCTCAGGCTTTGTATAGCGAGGAAGTGTTACAAGAAACGTGCTTCCCGTCACCGAACTTTTTTCGAGTGTCACGGAGCCATTATGCAGGTTGAGAATATGCTGCACGATGGAGAGTCCCAGTCCCGCGCCACCCTTATAGCGAGAGCGAGATTTGTCTACACGATAAAAGCGTTCAAAGATATGCGCTTGCTCTTCTGCTGTAATGCCAACACCTGTATCTGAAATACGCACAACAACATTTGTTGTAGTTTCATCAATCCGTATTGAAACCGTTCCTCCCCGACAGTTATAACGAATACCGTTCTCTATCAAGTTGCGAAAGACTAATGCCAGTAAATGCTCATCGCCGTAAAGCGATGCACATGAATGTGATTCAAGACGCAGAGAAACTTGCTGCTGTTCTGCTAACCCTTGAAGTGAAGACTGTACTTCCTCTAGAAGTGGCAATAAGGCTACTTCTTCTGGCATGAGTGCTTGCTTTTCTGTAGCAAGAATCAGAAGAGCGGCGACAAGACTTTCTAAACGTACTACCGCTCGCTCAACAGTTGCGAACAGTTTTTGATGGTCATCAAGCGTCGCATGGGGATTTCTACTTGCAACCTCAAGATTTGTGCGTAGTGATGCCAGTGGAGTGCGTAATTCATGTGCCGCATCAGCAACAAAGCGGCTCTGCTGTTCAAACGCTTGCTCAAGGCGATCCAACATGGCGTTAAATGTGTTTGCCAGGGTTTTGATTTCGTCCTGCGCTCCTTCAATCTTTAAGCGCGTTGAGAGTGTATCAATGTCTACAAGTGCTGCTGCCTCACTGATATTTCTTACAGGGCGCAATGCTATTCCCGCTATCCAGTATGAGCCAAAGCCGCCGC
>CAXTUE010000728.1:0-2269 GCA_964247355.1 uncultured Ktedonobacteraceae bacterium
GGAGCGAGCATGCTCTTCTGTAAGGACACAATCATTGCCCCAGAAGTGTACGTCGATTCCATACTGACGAATTGCCGCGACTTTCGTTGTGGAAGTCTCCTCAGGCACGAAAATAACTCCTGGCATCTTGAGTGTGTGAAGACCAAAGGCGACGGCCAATCCATGATTTCCTGATGAGGCTGTTACTATCCCCTTTTCCTTTTGCTGTGATGTAAGTGAAAGCAATGCATTGATGGCACCACGTACCTTGAAGGAGCCAGTATACTGAATGTTTTCCAATTTTAAGAAAACGTGACCGCCTGTAAGCGTACTCAAAGGTTTTGAATACTCGAGAGGAGTGGTGCGAATATATGGTCGAATCCTGTGTTCTGCTTGGAGTATGTCTTGTAAAACGTTCATGATAACAACTTCCTTTGTTCGGATGCTCTTGATGTATACCTATTCTATCACCTCAAACATCCTCGTTTGGGTTGATATCATGGTAACACTCGTTTTGCTGTGTCTCTCGAAAGCCAATGTGTCCGTTTCTCACAAGCAGACGGTGCCATCGTCATTGTTCAGCGACATCAAGGAGCATCTGGCGGGGTTTGGTCTCGCAAGGTTACTTATTGTCACACTTTGCGTACTTGTATCGTGGTCAAGGATGAATATGATAAACAACAACTCTTGTATACTATGGAGGAACATATGGACAAACCTATCCCAACAAGTATTCACGGTGTACTTGACTACCTGTCTGTGCCTGCACTTTTAGCTTTACCTCGCCTGCTCAAGTGGAATAAGAACATCACCAACTTAACGACCGGCATTGCACTTGGTACGCTTGGCGCAAGCTTGATGACGCGCTACGAACTTGGAGTGTTCAAAATTATTCCAATGACAGGACACCTCACGCTGGACGCCACAAACGGCTTGATGCTCGCTGCATCTCCATTTGTACTGCTCAGCAAGTGGGAGCGTAACGCTACAGTCACAAGCATTCTCGTTGGTCTCGGTGCATTCGAGATATCTGCCGCTCTACTGACACAGACACAACCATCGACAAACTACAGAGTAAATGAAACAGTCGACAAACTAAAAGACCTCATTCCAAGCAAGTAAATAGAAATAGGTTGTTCTAGTAACACAATGTCCTGCTATTCACAAACGAACAGCAGGACATTGTGTTACTACCTGCTTTAGCCTTCTTGTAAGTCGATTGGTTGCCATGAGCTACTATCATACTCTGGATACGTGATGTCCCATGTATGCCCCGGCTCCTCTCGTGCCTCCCAACGCCGTAGCGCATCGAGCAATACGTGACGCTGTACCTCTTTTTGATGTGGCCCGCCCAGACTATTGCCCATCTTGAAATGATAGGGCGCAATCGCACGTGGCGGCCCCGACTGTTGCGACTGCTCTGGAGCAACGGTAATCAGGACGGTTGGAATGCCCCCCATTTCTACCTCACGCTGTATAATCGCACTCACGCGATGACAGAGCGGACAACCAGCCGTAACAATCACTCCATCAGCTTTTGAACGCAGTATCTCCTTCGCCATTGCTGGTGCAGCGCGTTCGTACAAATCTCGAAAATTCTGCGTGTACCCCATAAAGCCAAGATGCTTATTGCCTACACCCGCAATAATACCCTCCTGTGCCAGTTCACGCAAGCGGTCGATTGGAAACACAACGTTGATATCTTCATCAGCGTCGCGATGGTCGTAGTGCTCGTGCGTCACCATCAATTGACTTGCCTGCACGTTCTCAGGAATCAGTCGCCAGCTATTGTCTCCCTCGACGTTAAACGGCTCCTGGTCCCGTACGTGTACGCCTGCCGTAGTAATCAGTGCAAATGTGCTTTCCTTGAGTTCACGAAAACGTGGTGTATATGGAATGCACCGTTTTGACATTGGCATAAGTTCAAGTCCTCCCGAAAAAAATACTAGGCTTGTAGTGTACTCTCTGTTTTCTTCGCCTGTAACTTGCGTATTGCATTCTCGTACAATGGTGTTGCCAATGCTTTTGCCTCTGATAGCTGAATCCGGTTGTACATCCAGTCAAACTTAGCGCGAACACTTTCAAACGTCCAGACATCGTTGGGCGCATCAATCCTATCTATAAAGAAATCGATATTGACCTCTAAAAAACTCAAACTATCCGCCGCCTGCACCCAGTTCGCATCTTCCCAACCCCCGATCTCATGTACACATATCAGACGTGCAACCTCTGAAATCAGTGCTTCAGATGAATCCTGCTTCTGCAAAAACTCTCTCACGATACGCGCCGA
>CAXTUE010000729.1:0-2266 GCA_964247355.1 uncultured Ktedonobacteraceae bacterium
ACACTTTTTAGCCACCCCGTCTCGCGGCTGCCCTAACTCTTAGTGTGCATGTTTATGCACCGTTTGTTCTACGCGTACGTCTGCTCGTAGTAGAACTCCTACGATGTGGATGTTCCTCGGTCGCGTTTTCATTGGCAGAACTCAATGTATCTGAATCCTCATCAGAACCGGTTGCCTCTTGAGAGGCAGAAGTATTGGATGCCTCAACTTCTTGAGCGGCTTCGGCAACCTCTTCACGAATTAATGGAGGCGGCCAGGTGTTTGCGTCTTGCGAGAGTAGTGGCATATGTGTCGTATCCGTACCAATTTCGCTGTCTGGAGTGGCAGATGTTTGCGGAGATTGTGTTTCTTCTCCACTTGTCTCCGTAGAGGTTGACGTACTTTGTTCCTGCGAAACGTCAGGAATATCTGTGCGTCCCTCGGCTGGTGCTTGCTCTGTTTCCATATCCGTCGCAATCGTGGTCTCTTGCACCTGTGGAATAGCATCTTTAGTTTGTGTCTCAGGTGTACTCTTTTGAGTTAATGCCTCAGAGGTGTTATCTTGAGTTGCGGGTGCCGATGTTGCATCCTGTGCTTCTATAACTAAGGTGTCGGGTACCTCGGTTGTGTCGGTTGTATCTGCACTTTGCTCGATGAACGGCGTCGTCAAAGATAAGGGGCTATTATCTACAACCGCTACGCCTTCGACTGCCGAAAGCGTTGTCAGAGGTTCGTCTGATACGTCGGCAACGCCGTTGTGTGACTCTTCTGGCGGCGATAAGCGTAACGCTGCTAGCTTTTGCTCAAGTGACTGCTGCTCGGCACGTGCGTCTTCAACGCGCGCCTGAGCCTTTGCCAACTTCTGCTCCGCCTTCTGCACGTCTTTTTTAGCCTGTTCCGCTTTGAGCATAAGTTTTGCCTCTTGCTTTGCTTGCTCCTTGCGTCTCTGCTTCTCGTCAATGTGAGCAGAATTTTTTTTCTCTCGCTGTGACTTCTTCTCGGAGGTCTGACTTGAGGGATGTGTCTTCTTTTTAGAAGAGGTGTCATGTGTGTCAGGGCTTGTCTTTGCCATTCCTGTTCCTCTCATTATATAGGCGGTGTGCCTATACCCAGTTATCGCTTTGTGAAGCGTTGTTGCCTCACCTACGAAAAAGGATGGGTCTCTACCATGTGTACAAAACTATAAATTTGTCTCAAGTTTGGTAGTGGATAACACGTATCATACCATATTTTTTACGTAAATGCTCCCCTCTACACTGAGATATATTTCCTATTAGTAGTAAAAAGAGGAAATAGATGTTATATTTCGTATGAGAGACAGTTCTGTGCAGATGTACAGAGGATACACTATCGCAAGGAGCGAGTAATGGCAACACCTGACAAGCGAGACGAAGGGAAATACTTTATAGACGCGGAGAGTGCAGCGGAGACCGCACGATTAATGTACCAGGACCGTCTGACGACGGAGCAAATGGGGGGTGTCTTACACGAGTATAGCCCTGAAAAAATAGCTGCATTGGAGTCTGTGCTCGATCTTGCATGTGGTCCAGGTGGGTGGGTCATTGATCTTGCTTATGCTGCACAAAAGGCACAGGTTGTGGGTGTGGATGTGAGCGAGAGCAATATTGCCTATGCGCAAAGTCAAGCGCACGCGCAAGGGCTAGACAATGCACGCTTTCAAATAATGAATATTCTCGAACCACTCGACTTCCCAGATAACTCGTTTGATCTGGTCAATGCCCGTCTCCTATTTGGATTTATGCCGAAACATGCATGGCTACCGCTTGTGAAGGAGTGCCAGCGCATTCTTCGTCCAGGCGGTGTTATGCGTATGACAGAGATTAGTGACGGCCTGTCGAATAGTCTTGCCTGCAATCAGCTGAACAGGAAAATCGCACAGGCTCTATTTCTTACCGGACAGAGTTTTTCACCAGATGGTCAGACGCTTGGTATTGCACCGATGCTAGGGCGTTTCTTGCTCGATGCAGGCTATGTTTCTCTTGGTAAAGCCGCAGCCCCCGTTGATGCTTCGGCACGTATGGAAGCGCACTGGCAGTTTTACCAGAACTTCAAAGTGCTGAATCAATTGCTCAAGCCTTTTCTGTTACGAATGAATGTCACAACCTCCGAGGAGTTCGAGCAACTGTATGCGCGGGCTTTGGAGGAAATCGAGTCCGACGAATTCTGTGCGATGAACTTCATACTTACCGTGTGGGGTGAGAAACCACAGCCCGAAATATAGGGAGGGACCAGGGCCTTTCAACAGTAGGTTTCTTAAGGAATGCAT
>CAXTUE010000730.1:0-2263 GCA_964247355.1 uncultured Ktedonobacteraceae bacterium
GCATGTAGCTTCTCAACCACAACACTTTCATCGCTGGACATTTCGGCAGCGAACCGTTTTTGCCCTCGTCGATGGCAAACGCACTGTTGCTCAGATTGCACACTTGCTTTCGATCTCGCAGGACACAGTGATGCGAACCCTGCACGAATTACACATCATGGACATGGTCACAAAGGAGAAAGAGACATATGGCTCATCAAGAGAACAAGAGTGAGGTTGCACGCTTAATGCAACACATCACCGAAGAATACGAAGCGGCACACCGTGGCCTGTATAGTCCGGCAATCACCGCTCCTCATGACTTTATCACAGCGCGCCTGGAAAACATGGGCAAACTACAGGAGGAGCTACAACAAGTCGTTGGAGAGCAGGATGCAATGGCACTTCTGGTGCAAGCCATAGAGCGAGCCGAGCCATGAAATCACCACTTATTCATCTTGCAACTCGTCACGAAGATGTGATTGGAGACGTGTTTCGTGTCGCTCAGGTGCATCCATTAGTAGTGGAAGCGGTTGTTGCAGGGGTTAGTGTGGAACAAGAGGTGTTTGATCGCGTGATTGGGGCACTCAATCAGCTTGCAGGAACGAGCTATACACAGGATGATTTTACAGATGTACATATTTATGCTACGACAGAGCCAAAGACTCCATTTCAACAGGAGCACGAACACATCAAATAGTAACTCGTCTCGATGAAACGTATTCTTCTTTAGGACAAGTTTTTACTCAGAAAAATATGCCAAGAATATTGTAGCAAGGGCAATGCATGTTAAAATGAAGAGCTGTACCAGGCGAAAGAGAGGAGGGAAACATATACCCCTGAAAGGGTCATGTCAAAAACGGGCAATGTCTCCAAGCCTGTATACTCAAGACAAGTGGATACGAGTCGTAGCCGTCGCTGTTGTTCCTTTTTGGAGCCTTTGTATGGAGCAAAAGCCCATTGCTATTTCCTTGCCTCACGAAGAGCGTGAGTGGGTTGCCTCGACCCTTGCACCCGCTTTTTACGCTCGAATGAGACTGCATGGGTTTACGACGCTGCAAACACGAAACGTCTATACCGACCCCGAAGTATTTCGGCAACAGTGGTTGGTCTGCCCCAACGGGGTCTCTTATAACGGCAACACCTTTTACAAGTTATTTGGCTCCACCTCGTTTCGCAAACTGCTCCGCTACTTGCTATCTCACACTCCATGTACACGAGAACCGCTTGAGCAAGTGCTTCTAAATGATGCACTGCTCACCTCCTATCTCTCATTTCTGCTCAACCAGGGCTGGTTTCATCTCGATTGGGATCGCTGGTACGATCAGGGACCTTATCAAGGGCACATCTCCAACATTGGTAGGACGCTCGAATGGTACGTCGCCGAATGGTTCCGCTTGAACTACAGTATCGACACCGTTGTGCCGGTGCGACATGGCGTTGAGGTGGCAGGACTTCCTCTTGCAGGCGATTTGGACGTGGTCGCATTTCTGAATGGCTCTGTGATTCTGGTCGAGTGTAAGTCATCCACCGAGGTGGAGCAAGCACACTTCTCGCGCTTTCTCCAGCGATTACACGCCTTTCATCCGACGCTTGCGATTATGCTTATAGATACTCCTGCGCCGTTTGCTTCTGAACGGATTACAGCCTTTAATGCTGCTCTTCAGATACTCAGTCATGCTCCGCTTCATGGTAGTAGGGGATTTTATTGGGGAGCAATGAGTAGCTATGTGGTCAATGTCGAACACAGTATTGAGGTTTCCTTGCTTGATGTCCTACGGTTTTATCAAATGCGAATGCAAACGATATAATTCATATATCTTAGGAATAAGCACATCATCCCCTCTCTTCTACGAACGTCTGTTTACGATCAATCCTTTGACAATGTATAAAGGTACTACTAGGTGTTACAATAGAGTATATTACAGTTCTATTTCTCTTACTCGACTATTGACATAACATCCTAGCAATTTCTCGAACTACTTCACCTTCAGGAGAGTGTCCTAAAGTCCCTTTAACCTTCATGTTGAAATATCAAAAAGATATATTAGATACTTATCATTGTATGACGTTTATATCGTTAGACAGAAGCAAATAGACCTAGAGGAATGTCGTATGAATTTTCTGAATAATAGCCTGACGCAATTCATGATTAACATTTGTTTTACTATTTGCAATAATGTTTTCGGGATGCGCCTGGCAAAAGGTCGAAAGCCGGCAAAGCGAACAAAATCCACAATCCGAAATCCCAAATCCCAAATCGAAATCGCCCGTTTTGGTTGAA
>CAXTUE010000731.1:0-2257 GCA_964247355.1 uncultured Ktedonobacteraceae bacterium
ATCTACACGTACACTCGATCTTTGATAACTATCCTTTTTTTAACAAGCTCTACCCATTCGTGTTTGATACACTGGCATATTTGAAAACGTTGGGAACGACAGTTGTTGTGTCGGATGGCGATTTAATTTTCCAGGCAGAAAAGATTGTGAACAGTCACCTTGCCGACGCGGTAGGTGGGCGCGTCTTGATTTATACGCATAAGCAGCAAAAAATCGACGATATCATGAAGAATTATCCAGCCGATCATTATGTCATGATCGACGATAAACCACAAATACTCGTCGATTCAAAGCGCATTTTAGGCGACAAACTCACCGTTGTGTTTGTGCAACAGGGCAAGTATGCACAGGAAAAATTTCCTGAGGGCTTTATTCCTGATATTACAGTGCCTCACATTGGCGATGTACGCAACATCACACGTGAAGAATTTCTCGGCGCGAAACAAGAAAAAAAGCAGTGATATTTTTTATGCAGGGTCAAGATGCACACGGAATGTTTTAATCTCGAAGGGCCGCACCTGGAAGGCAAAGCTGGTATCCTGGTGCGGCACCTCGCGCAGTGACGACTCTAACAGATTACATTCCTGCACTGATTGAATCGCTGTTGCAAACGTGAGTGTGCCATGTCCACGCTGGTTATGCGCCTCATACAGGCGTACAATCAGTCCGTCACCATCTTCGGCGGGCTTTACCGTCTCAACGACGACATGATCGCAGTCGGTATAGACGAGCGAATAGGCTTCGATGGTTAACATATCCTGCGCAGGTTCGGGCTGTTTTTTCGTAGATGTGTTGCTGAGCACAAACGCAGGAACATTTAGTTCGTAGGCACGACGTACGGTTTGTGCCTCACGCCAATCGCCTGAGTGCGGCAACAGGCTATAGGTAAAGCGGTGGATGCCCTGATCGGCGTTGGCATCTGGATAGACTCCCGATTTAAGCAAGGTCAGGCGCAGAATGTTATCGTGACAGTCGTGTCCATATTTGCTATCGTTAAGTAGGCTCACACCATAGCCACCTTCACTGACATCGGCCCAGCGATGCGCACATACCTCGAAGCGCGCTATGTCCCATGACGTGTTGCGGTGCGTTGGACGTTCAACGCTACCGAACTGAATTTCATAGGTTGCTCGTGTTGCATTGACGGCAAGAGGAAAGACAGCTTTCAACAGCGTTTGATGTTGGTGCCAATCTATTTCGGTGGCAATATCTATGCGAGGTGAGGTACGCCAGAGTGAGATGCGTTGCGTGACGCGTGAATCCAGGTAGGAACGTTCCACCTCGACGGTTACACGTACGGGTCCCTCCTCGACTATACGAAGAGCGGGAGTATTGCGCACTAGATAAGGTTTCTCTTCGTAGAACAGGTCGATGTCCCATGCATCGAAGTTGAGGGGTCTATCCTCGTAGGCAACAAGTTGGTTGCCAGTTTGTCCCTCGGCAAAGACATCGCGTTCGGCGCGTTTGTCGAATAAACGCTGTATCTCGCCATTCGTGTCAATGGTGAGATCATAATAGGCGTTGGAAAGTGTGATGTGGCCTTCATCAGTCATGCGTATAGAACAAGCTTGTGTGTACGCTTCGTCAGGGGCAATGCTTGGCTCGGAGAAAATGCTGACACCACAAGGGGGCATGGACACACCATCGACAAGAACGAGAGGGTTGTTATCCCAATCGGTTGTTTGTTGTGTACCCGCAACGTTAGACATAGCCGCGCCTGGGATTTGTAGCGGGTCGGTCCTCTCCCAAGGTAGTGTATTGAAGAAGGCAATGCCGCGCTCTGTTAGGCCGAAGTGTATGCTTAACACGTTCAGAGCTTCACTGCGAATCTCTTCACCGGTGCGTTTCACGTCTGCATAGATGCGCTCGGCATCGTCGTAGACCTCACGAATGGAGGAGCCGGGCAGGACATCGTGAAATTGGTTCAGCAGCAGGAGTAGCCAGCCTTTGTTCAGTTGTTCCTGGCGCGAAGGCATACCATAGAGACTAGCACACGAGTTGAGCAGTTCTGTCTCTCGATAGAGCAGTTCTGAGCGGCGATTCAGCTGCTTCATATGTGCTTGTGATGTATAGGTGCCGCGATGATATTCAAAGTACAATTCGCCAACCCAGCGCGGCAGTTGAGGCTCTTCCCACATACGCTCATAGAGTGAGGTGAAGTAGGTATCGACGTTCCCCCAACGCACGGTAGGAAAGTTTGGCATGTCAGCTAGCACCTCTGAGGTTTGCAGCATTTGTTCGGTTGGACCACCGCCAC
>CAXTUE010000732.1:0-2246 GCA_964247355.1 uncultured Ktedonobacteraceae bacterium
CCCTACCACTAGCATTTCCACAGTAGTTCATTACAACGCATCATCGGTCCCTACAGAGGTAGACATCTTTATCTGTATATATATTGTAGGGCGTGGAAGAAGATGATGCAAAAGACAGACAATGACTTCATTTGTCATACAGAAAATTGCGTTTAAATAATACTTATTAGAGACAACATATCTGACGATTTAGCTTATTCCTTGCTTTCTCTCATAGAAAGAAGTAAGATACATTCTATATATTATATTCTCTTAATCAAATAGGAAAGGCATGTGTGAAGTAGTGATGAATAAGTAAGAAAGAATGAACACGTATGAGCATGAAAAAGAGGCACTCGTGATACAAGAGACTATAAGCACATCAATTGGCGAAATTCTGCGTCAGATGCGGCGACAGCAAAGTCTTACACAAACAGATTTAGGTGGAGAGCACTTCTCGAAGTCGTATATCAGTGCGGTTGAGCGCAACAAGATTACTCCCTCTTATGAAGCACTACACTTTTTCGCGGAACAATTGGGTGAAGCAAGAGATTATTTTGAAAATATGCTCTCTCAAACGCAGGAGAGCAAACCCGCACTACCAGTTTCTGAGAGCCAGATATATGCTCAAAGCGAGCAATTTGTACAGGAGAAAATGCTACCCTTACTGGATACGTTGCTGGAAGGCAGCGAACTGTATATGCACTCTTTCCCCGAAGATTTTTTGCCGTTGTCACCTGATGTCACTGCTACCCTTTCACCTGACATACAGGGACGCTATGCCTTCTTACTGGGATTGGCCGCGCAGCAAAGAGAAGACTTCTCTACGGCATTACAGTTGTTGGAGCAGGCACTGACACTCGCGCCGAGAAAGTATCGGGTAGCTATTCTCGATGCGCTGGGCACAAATTATTACTTTGTGCAGTCGTATTATGTCGCGATCAACTATCATGAACGCGCCCTTGCCCTCTTGCAAGAGTTAGAGGCGGCAGGACTGAAAGAAAATGAAATCGCTGCGTTGATCGCGTTTCGTTTGAAGGTGGAGTTTCATTGTGGTAATGATTATTCTGCATTAGGCATACACCAACAAGCACGTGAGCATTTCGAGCAGGCACGTTGCTACCTCCGCTCAGCGCATGATATAAAAACTGCCGCGCAACTCTACCTTAAGCTGGGCTACAGTACCTATGCCGATGTCTACCATCGCACCACTCTTACCTACACGATAACCACCGCCATAGAAGAGATAGAACGCGAGTTTCAGCGCGCCATTAGCTACTTTGTACAAAGCAGAACACTCTATCAAGTGAGCAGTGAGCGCGTGGGTGAGGTCAGAGCGCGTCTTTCACAGGCAATGGTCTTGCTTGACTTAAGCACTCGACGAAGACAGGCCGCGCAGGAGAAAGCACACACAGTTGGAACTGTATCGCTTCTCAACTGCACCACTCTTCTTGATGAGGCGGAGGAACAATGTCGCCAGACGCTCCTGGCATGGGAGCCTGACAATGCATATCCTACACTTGAGTTAGAAATACTCCTTTATACCGCTCTCGCATATCGTATCCGCGTGACGGCGCAACGCGCGTCCATCGCTCGTATACATGGATTCAACGATACTGCGGAACGTGAACGTTCCGTGGCTACATATCTCTCTCAGCGCGTCGTAGAGACGCTTGAGAAACCAGTGTTTCCCTGGCAATTGCTGTCCGAGGTAGCAACATTCAAAGAGGGTACCGTCGCGAGTCGTATACAAACGTTGCCTCCCATACCCGCTCTGAAGACAGATTCGGTGCTCCATCATCCCGTAGCATACTCCGTTGTGCTTTTTGCGCTTGGCGAGGTTGCGGAAGTACTGGGCCATGCTGCGACGCAAGCAACATATGCTGAAGAATGCTATGAGCGTGCTAACCAGTGTTTTCAGGCAGCACTAAACGCGTACCGCATAATCACCTCGTTACAAGAACATGATATGACTTACCTCTACCGCGTGTATCTGCGTTGTATTGAGATATTGCAAGAGCGCAAATATGCTAATTCCACCATAGCAGAAAAAACAGATCAGACACTCCTAACTTTTCTCAAAAGTGCCTTCCAAACATCGTACAAAGCTGCCTTGTAACTCTTGTAAATGTAATGCATAATGTACTGAGCAACGAATGTTCAAAGAATTCTTTAAGCAAGGGCTAGTATCTAGGAAGAAAGTACAATGAATTCACATGAAAGCAAGGAAAGGCAGGAGTTGTATAGACCCGCTGTAGCCGTTACAC
>CAXTUE010000733.1:0-2243 GCA_964247355.1 uncultured Ktedonobacteraceae bacterium
TTAGCGAGGTATCGGCCCCAATTACGCGGTGACAAGGCAACACAATGCCAATAGGATTAAGAGCATTAGTTGCTCCCACGGCGCGATACGCATTAGAATTACGTTGTATTAATTGCTCCAATTATTTCCCAATTGTGTAGGCACGAACTGTTCTGTTAAGAAGCGGTAAAAGATAGCACGACGATCTGGACCTTGCAACAATGGTCGCATCAGCTTTTGACTACCTGCATAGGCTAAATTATATAAACCCCAGACAGGGTGTTTGAGGTGGGCAACCATTTTAGGAGCGTTGTCTTTTGTAGTCAACATATACTTAGAGAAGTATTCAGCTACTTCCTGCTCTGACCGTCCCTCATCTAATAATATCGCTGCATTGTCCCAAACTGGTCCCAGCATTTCACTGGCATGGCGTAGTTGCAAAAGAACATTTGGCTCAACATCTTTCTGCAAAGACTGATATACGTGTTCTGCAATCCAACGTTCTGTTTCTCCTTCGGCAAAGATCATCTCGTGAGCTACCATTGCGATACCTTCTGTAATCACACTTTGTGGGCATAGCGTCAAGACAAGTGTGTGTTCAAGGTAGCCTTCTTTGCGAGCAAGTTGTTGCTCTTTGAGTATGTATTCGGTGTGATGACCAGGATAGGCTTCATGACATATTTTGTGATCAAACAGCCGTGCTATGTAAGCTTCGGTTGCCGAGACATTCACGATGCAATATGTTCGATAGTTGCCCTGATAGTAAGCCGCGGCATCGTACTCCCACGAAGGGCGGTACTCGAGCTCAATTTCTTCTCCTTGAGGAAGTTTAAGAAAGGCATTTGTGCGCTTGTGTGCTTCGGTAAATGCCTGTTTGATAAAGTCTGTTAGTGCATCTGTTTGATCTGAAGGGAAGGCAAGAATAGATTGATATAAGTGCAAGCGTTCAGCGAGACTTTTTGTTCCAGGAAGCACCGTCTCATAAAGGGCATGTGCCTGTTCAAATTGCTTTTCAGAAGTCCATGTAGGGGATATATCCAGGCAATATTTCGCCTCTTCTTGCAACGAAAATGTTTCGCCTGTAAGTTTGCGGCAAACTGTCTCCATCGCTTTAACATGTTTTTCGAGATAGACTTCTCGGTTCGGAGTGAAATTTTGTACAGCTAGTGCATTAGCAAGCTTCATGGTTTGACGTAAGAGTTCAATTGGTTCTAAAGCTGGTTCAGTTTCTACTTGAGATTGCCATGCCGGTGGCCCATAATACGCCTCGACAAATGGACTCTCGTATCTTGCTTGTACTATTTTGTGAATGCGAAAGGCTAAGAAGATGTATTGCTGTATCCACGTCTCATTCATGGAGGCTTCCTCTCGCATTCAAGCAAATTACGCAGCAGGGGCACCATTAACTGTGAAATGTATCCAGCCGCGTACGATGCGGTTGGACCAGCCACTGAGGTCGGTGATGACGTAGCCGTTGGCGACTTTGGTGATGGGCAGGGTGAGAAAGTATTGTGTTTCGTTGTAGTTCTCCTGCGCTACATACACATGTGTGGCGTCTATTCCTGTGACAACCATGACATGTCCCGGCTCACTACTGAGACCTGATTTCCAGCCAGTGTTAGAGTTGAGGACATCCTGGAAGATGAGTAGATCGCCAGGGGAGGGTCGAAAAGTGCTTTTGCCCTGTGTGGCATCGTCGGAGAGTTGATAGCTACCGGCGGGAAAGTCGCGAATGACGCCGGGGTGATAGACACCATCTTGATAGTAGTCGTAGTAGCGCGCGGCGTTGCCAGGGAGATGAGGCAATGCCCACTGCTCATATAGAAAGCGATTGGCGAGTTCGGTGCATTGAAAGAGATAGGGGTCAATAGATCGCTGATTGCTACAGACATAGGCTCCTGGCAGCAATTTCCCCCAACCAATAGCAGGAAATGTAGACGTTGGTGTGCCTAGTTGCCAGCCCCATTGTGCTGTCGGCGTATAGTTACGTGCTTGCTGTACCTGTGCGCATGTTTGTGGCGCGGGTGCAGGCGATGGATGGGCAGCGAAATTGGCTGACGCTGGTTGATAACTTGAAAGTATACGCTCGAATTGCGCGACATGCGTCGTCGCGTCCATCGAACACCATTCGGCAACAACATAATCATTTTGCGCTAGAAATACGCGTACGGCGCAAGGTACTTTTGCCTCGCGCAGGGTGCGGTCAGCACTAAATGCTTAATACGGCCCAATATGGGTAGTGGGAGTGCCGCGCTGTGCGAATG
>CAXTUE010000734.1:0-2239 GCA_964247355.1 uncultured Ktedonobacteraceae bacterium
GAGTCATTGTGTGAAGACCTGTTGAAGGATGGTATACAGTACGCGAACTTCAGCATTTACCAACACAATCAACCGCAATTTGTTATGGGCACAACAATCACCTCCGCGCTGATTTTCGGGTCAACTGCCTATGTTGCCAATGTAGGTGATAGCCGGACCTATCTCTATCGTCCAGGAGAGGGTTTGACACAAATCACCTCTGACCACTCGCACGTCTGGCAACTGCTTAAAGCTGGAATGATTGAGCCAGAAGACATTTATACGCATCCGAAGCGGAACGAGATTACTCGTTGTTTAGGTGAGCGTATACGGGTCGAGATAGATACATTTCGAGTACCGTTACAGGTGGACGATGTGCTGCTCCTGTGCTCTGACGGTCTGTGGGAGATGGTACGTGACGCCGCTATAGAGCAGCTAGTGCGGGATAATGCGCCTCATGCCTCTCAGATAAGTGCGAAATTGATCGAGACCGCGCTGCAGAACGGTGGTGCCGATAATGTGAGCGTGATAGCCGTGTGTGTCACAGGATGCCATCAATAACAATGTGAGCTAGTTGGACCTCATTGTTATTGATGGCATTCGATCTATTCATCGCCTGTATCGTGTATCGTTACGCGAAAAGGATTGCTTTTGGCTCGTTGACGGGCACCGAGGATGTCGGGTTGCGCCCCCTGTTTTTCTTGTGCCGGGTCAGAAGGGGGCAGAGCAGGATAAGAGCGTATCGAGTTGCGTGGTGTAGGTATATCTGGTAAACGACCACTATCCGATTGTGCTCGCCGTGTATAGCTTGGCTGTTGCATAGGTTGTGTAATGGGATGTGGTGTTGGTACAGATGGTGAGGCACTCATTGGTTGGCCTGTGGTTGCCGTCTTCTTTGCGGAAGGTTGTAGTGGAGGATGAGATGTAGCACTTCTTATACGCATAGCTACCAGTAGTCGGTTGATCTCTACTAAGTCTGTGCAGGATGCTGGTAGCATAAAGGGTTCGCCGCGCATATGGCGTTCAAATGCGGTGCTCAATTCGCCTAATCCCTGTGTAAGACGAGTCGCGTATACGTTATTCTGGCCTAGACGTGCGAGTCGCTCCGCCATGAGGTTCAGGCTGGCCGCAAGCGGTAACAAGGCACCATGCGTCAGGTTTGCTCGTGCTTTCAAATGACCATTGGCGATGTTGGCCTGTACATCTTTCAAATGTTCGATGCCTCGCTCTAGCTCAACGTTATAGTCGTTGAGTTGATGCGCTTGCTCTTCGATGCGGCGGTTTGCATGTTCGAGATGTTCGAGTGCCTCTGTCTGTTGTTGGGTGAGACGCTTGTTTTCCCAGATGGTAAAGACCTGACGGGCGATAACCAACACGACAACGCCAAGCGTGGCGAACAGGAGTACGGGACGGAGTGCCTGTTGACCAGGAGTATTGGTCAATACGTCAAGCGAGAGTGCGAGAAAGAGGAGGATTAGTAAGATGTATGGCACAAACTGTGAGAGGCCAAAGCCATTCTCGTCGATGTTTTGCTCCATGCGCTCTTGAATGATATGCTCCGGTGTGGCGGGTAGGAAACGCCGTAAATATGCCGCAAGCCCAATTGTCATCATGCCCAACGGCCACCCTAAATCGACCCATGTCGCTTCAACATAGGTGCCAGCGTTATTTTGCACATTGAAGAGAAAGTCTGAAGTCACAAAGAAGCATAAGCCTAGCCCGACCAGCAGCAAACTCACACGACGCGCGGTTGATTGATAGACGCGTCCTTGTCCACGTAGGAGCAAGAAAATAACGCAGCTAATCAGGGCAGTGTCTGCTGTGGGATAGTACAAGCCCAGAAACTTGCCGAGACTTGCTTCGCCTGGTGCTTGTGCAAGCGAGCCAAGCAAAAAATACCACGAAAGGGCAAGAAGAGAACCCATCGCGATCAGGCTATCCATCAGCAAGACAAGACGGTTTGTATGCGCTCCTGGACGTGGTAAGAGCAACAATCCTACAAAGGCGAATAGAGGAAAGGCAGAGTAGCCTGCATCGGCGAGCGATGGAAATGGTGTCTGTCCGATGGAGACATAATAACGCCAGAAGCTATCACCAACGCCCCATAGAAGAGCACCTAGACCTATCAACAGCCACGAGAGTTGTTCAAAGCCAATCCATGCTTCCGTCTTTTCGTAGCTCTTCATGCGTAAAATCGCACTGCCAAAGGCCAGAGTGCCACCAATGAATGCGCCGACTACAGGCGCGAATTGTCCAATAC
>CAXTUE010000735.1:0-2216 GCA_964247355.1 uncultured Ktedonobacteraceae bacterium
CTGTCGCGACAATGACTGTATTGAAGTGTTGCTCCATGATGCTGTCGGCTGTCATCTCAATGCCTGTATGTACCTCGACGCCCAGCCGTGCAAGCTCGGCCTGTAAATACTCGGTGATGTGTTGAAGTTCTGCTCGTCCTGACCCCTTTGCGGCAAGCGCTACAGTTCCACCGAGACTATGCGAACGCTCATACAGCACGACCGAGCGTTCACGGAGCGCGGCTGTGCGGGCAGCCTCTAACCCTGCTGGTCCACCGCCAACAATACAAATAGAGGGTTTTGCTGTTCTGGTGCGCGTAGATGCAGGAGTCAGTATGTCCTGTGCATGTATAACGTCAGGATTGACGTTACAGCCAAGCGTGACGTTCATCGTACTGCGTACCTGACAGCCTTGATTACAGGCGATGCAGGGCCGTACACGCTCTGCTTGCCCCGTCTGTGACAGACGGGGCAGGTTCGGGTCGGCAATCAACGCACGAATCATCTCAACACCGTCGGCTTGTCCCCCGATTATAATTCGCTCCGCCTGTGCTGAACTCATAATGCGTCCCGCCGTGAAAATAGGAATGTTGAGCGCAGCTTTTATCGCGGCGGCCAAATGGACAGCATAGCCAGGAGCGGTATGCATCGTTGCGTTAAAGGGAAACATATGCGAACTAAGAATGCTACCCATCGTGATTGTCATATAGTCAATACGATGCGTCGCGACCAGGATACGCGCAATCTCTAACGCTTGCTCTGGCGTCAGGCCCGCCCACGGTGCTAGCTCATCTCCACAAAAACGCAATCCTAAGACTGCATTAGAACCAATGGCTGCTGTAACTGCCTCAATTGTTTCTTGCAGAAAGCGCATGCGATTTTCGAGTGAGCCGCCATAGCTATCGCCGCGTTGATTGGTCAGAGGCGAGAGGAATTGACGCAATAGTGAGGTGTCGCTGACCTGTAGCTCAACGCCGTCCGCGCCAGCCTGTATCGTAGTATGGGCGACTGAGGCAAAGCCAGCGATAACAGCATTTATATCCGCTTGCTCCATCGCTTTAGGCACCTCGCGAGAAGAGACATTGGGAATGGGCGATGGTGCCCACATCTCGTGTTGCGTGTGATCGCTGGTAGATTGCTGTCCATTGTGATTGAGCTGAACAAGCGCAAGCGAGTTAGCCACATGAACGCGCGCTACAACGGGTGCCAGTGCCTGTGAGGTTCCAGGTAGATAGCCAAGCACTGCTCGTTCATACGGCATGTCAGAGGAGTGTACAATATGCTCTTCAAGAATGACGATGCCTGCACCACCCTCGGCACGAGCGGCGTAGTAGTCCGCGTGTTGCTGGCTAACGAGATTGTTACGTGCGAAATTTGTGGTGTGGCTGCCAAAGATAATGCGGTTACGAGTTTCGCGCGAACCTAGCTGAATCGGTTGAAAGAGCATGCTTTGCTGCATTGGCATCGTCTCCAAGAGAAACAATCTACGTTGATCTGTCCTGTAGATTATAGCCTATCTCTATGTTTTAATGCTAGGTAGTTGACCTAACTATATTGTTTTGCAAATCATTTTTTCTGGTAGCTCACATGAACAGGTAAACGAAGAAATGTACCATATCGCTCAACTGCCTCTGCGACTGCCTGCATTTCGGCTGTACTTAAGGCAGTGAAGAGGCTAAGGTTTACAAGGACGATGTTCTTTGTTAAGGTTCGTTGCCATGTTCCAACGACCTGACCATTCAGAACAATGACATTGCTAAGTATCTCACTTGCGCTTACTACTCGCTTGTTTGCATGTGCATTCTCTAAGATAGTACTACGGTCCTTATAGCCGACTGTATACTCGTCAAAATTCGGCAACAGGTATGCTGCTGGAACTCCATTTTGTGAAAGAGGTATTGCTTCAGAGAACCAGTATGTTTGACCGTTGATGTTTTCATGGAGAAGGTGAGAGACATTTCTTTCGAGACCTGCTTTTGCCTCGACTCCTGTTAGTCCTGACCACCACATAAAATCTTGCAGAGTAGCAGGACCATGACTGGTAAAGTAGCGTTTGACCAATTCAGCTAGTGCTTCATCATGATTTAACACCGAGGTCTGCGATACGCGTTCGTCGAGTAGAGCATATGTAAATTGCTTGCCCCGTCTTGCTCCACTACACACGATACCGTCTAATTCCGCACGCATCATAAGATGAGTCATGCGCTGTCCATTCTCAGTAGCAATGCCTATTTGTT
>CAXTUE010000736.1:0-2210 GCA_964247355.1 uncultured Ktedonobacteraceae bacterium
GAAATACCATTTCGATAGATCGTGTTTTTCCAATTGACACAAGGTTCCTAAAGTATTAAGGGGTATTACGCACATGTCAGCAGCAACCGTAGAAAACAAGTTGAGTCGCGCCCTGGAACTGATTGGTGGAGCTATCGACCCGGAGATAGCCGAGACGTATCCATCGCTCGAAGCCCGTATACTCGCGCAGGCACTGGAAAACGTCGAACTCGCGGAACATCGTCTGCGCGAGATTCAAAAGATCGTTGGAGATATTGACGAGGTACTTGTCTGAGCACAAGAAGAATTTCAGCCTTCCTGTCTGTTTCTTCCTCGCCTTCTCTTGTATAATCCTGCTTATTTTCCTCTAAGATGGGTGCCATAAAGCCTTTTATGCGCAAACGAGCTTCAACGTCGAATCTCTTCCCTTCTTGGTTGCATTCAAAAATAGTCTTTTTACGTTAGTGCATCCTTTGCTCAGTGTTCCCTCTGTGACGTACAATAGAAATATGTCTGCACTACAATCACTACGACCATATCTCAACAAACACAAAATAGCCATGCTTATTGGCTTCTTTTTTGTTATCCTGGCAAATCTGGCTGCACTCCTTTTGCCCTATCTTATTCGCTTAGCGGTAGACAGTCTGAGCATTCGCGTTGACATAGGACTGTTATTACGCTACGGTCTATTGGTCGCGGGCATAGGACTGCTGCAAGCCGTACTGTCATTTTACGGGCGCTTCTTTCCGTCAAGAGCATCACGTGAAATCGAATATGAACTGCGTAACAACCTCTTTAAGCACTTTGAAAAACTCGAACTCGATTATTTCCAGCACAATAAGGTGGGCGATCTTGTCGCGCGTGCCACGAACGATCTATCCATGATTCGTGCCATGCTCGGTCCTGGTATCTCGAATCTTATGAACACGACCGTTGCACTGGTCGCGACCATCGCCGTCATGCTGACCATTAACCTGCAGTTGACCTTGTACGCCGCCGTCATTCTGCCACTGATTACTATCGTGTTTCTCATCGTTGGTGGACAGATCGAACGTCGCTACAAACGTGTGCAAGACCAGTTTGGCGAAGTCTCGGCTCATGCCCAGGAGAACTTCTCCGGCATTCGTATTGTGAAGGCATACACCCAGGAAGAGTATGAGCTAGAGTCGTTCCGCGAGTCGAATCGCGAGTATATGCAGCGTAGCATCAGCTATGCTCGTTACAACTCGCTCTTATGGCCTGCAATGTTCTTTCTCGCTGGCCTCGCCTCTGTCGTTATTCTTTGGCGTGGCGGCGTTGACGTAATAGACGGACGCATCACGCTTGGACAGCTAGTACAATTCACTGGCTATGTTGCGCAACTCACGTGGCCTATGATCGCCTTCGGTTGGGTCGTCAACCTGTTTCAACAAGGCACAGCTTCGATGCAACGTATCAATGAGGTTATGGACCACAAGCCATTGATTGCGTCGCCTGACCCGTTACCAACACCAGTAAAGACATCCATTTCTGGTGATGTTGAGTTTCGGAATGTGCGATTTTCCTATGGTGAGCATGAAGTGTTGCATGGCATTACCATTAAGGTCAACGCAGGTGCCTCACTTGCTATCGTTGGTCCAACAGGCTCTGGTAAATCAACACTTGTCAACCTATTACCGCGCCTGTTCGATGTCACGCAAGGGCAAGTGCTTGTCGATGGCGTAGACGTGCGCGAATTGCCGCTAGATGTGTTGCGTCGGCAGATTGGGTATGTTCCGCAGGAGACGTTTCTCTTCTCCGTTCCGCTTACTGAAAACATCGGCTTTGGAGTGGACGAATTGAGTGAAGAGCAGGTACAACACGCGCTGGAGGCTTCACAACTGGCGAAGGATGTGGAGGACTTTCCAGATGGCATTGCAACAATGATCGGCGAGCGCGGCGTCACGCTATCTGGTGGACAAAAGCAGCGCGCGGCCCTTGCCCGTGCTATTGCGAAGGACCCATCCATTCTCGTTCTCGATGATGCCATGTCAAGCGTTGATACACATACGGAAGCCGAAATACTGCGTCACCTGCGCGATGTGATGCAGGGACGAACGACCATCATTATCTCCCATCGCTGCTCAACCGTGAAAAATCTCGATCATATTCTTGTGCTAGATGAGGGACGTATCGTCGAAGAGGGAAATCATACCTCCCTGTTGCACAAACAGGGTCTGTATGCAGAGATGTATCGTAGACAGCTTATTGGC
>CAXTUE010000737.1:0-2205 GCA_964247355.1 uncultured Ktedonobacteraceae bacterium
CATCACTGCTGTACGCTTCGGAGACTCTGATGCAACGGTGTATGCTGACTTTGCTCGTGAGTATCCCAAAGCAACACTTGAACAGGACGAGCAAGTACTTCAACCGTGGGTCGCACTCCTTCTAAACACCCTGCATGGTCAGCAAAAGCCTCTTGATGTGCCGCTTGATGTACAGGCAACGGCCTTCCAGTGGAAAGTATGGAAAACGCTACAGGCGATTCCTCCTGGTCAAACGCGCTCATATCAGGCTATCGCTCAGGCTATTGGACAGCCAACCGCAGCTCGCGCAGTTGCGCGTGCCTGTGCAACCAATTCTATTGCCGTGTTTGTTCCCTGTCACCATGTGGTACGAGAAAACGGGCAGCTTGGAGGATATCGCTGGGGTCTGGAACGCAAGCGCAAACTCCTTGCGCTGGAACATTCTGACACATAACTACAACAAAATATCTGAGAAGTAAGAGATAATGAGGTGGCAAGTCATTTACTGCCTCATTATCTAGTAGCTAGCTCGGTCATCGTTGCTACTCATGTGCTGTAACTGCTTAAGATGTAGCAGTGATACTGTTCATGAACACCTCCACAAGTTTGAGCAGACGCTCTGGCTGCTCGATCTGCGGGAGGTGTCCAGCCTCTGGAATGAGTTCAAAGCGGGCATGAGGTAGTGATTGAGCGTAGGCACGACCGTAGTCAGGGTCTATAACACCATCACTCTCGCCCCAGACGACGAGGGCAGGAATCCTCACGCGTACAAGACGACGACGCAACTTCAGATCGTGCATACCCTGCCCTTGATCGTACACTTTGAGGGCTTGGAAGTTTGCGCGTACGGCTGCGATCCGCTCAGGGGTGAGAGTAGTGGGATCGATACGAAAGGCCGCCGGATTGTGGTAGCTAAGTGCAGACAACTCGTCAGGAGTCAAGGGGAATACATCAGCGATAGGGTGTCCCTCGACCTCAATACCCGCAGCATCGATGAGAACAATACTGCTCAGTCGTGTGGTGTCTCGCACAGCCATTTCGGCTGCAATCCAGCCGCCAAGTGAGGAACCGACAACTATGACATCGTGAAGGTCGAGTTGTGCAAGCAGATCGAGGTAGGTGATAGCAAGATCGTCGACGCTATCAAACCATTCAGGTCGTGGCTCACCTGCAAAGCCAGGATGAGTTGGCACTAAGACATATGCATCTGTGGATAGAGCCTCTGCAAGGCCAGTGATTGTGAGTGGTCCACCCCCACCATGCAAGATGAGAATGGGACGACCGCTTCCTCGCTCGTCGATGCGTAGGGTTAAACCGTCGGAGAAGGACTCTCTTCGCGTTCTGAAAGAAGGAGGTAACATGTTCATGAAATTTATCCTTTCTGTTGTGTCTCTATAAAGTCTATTCTAATGGTGTTGTTTCACGAAGGAGAGCCATTGCATAATTGCTTTCCTTCATATAAACTAGTTTATATGAACATATTAACACAATATCCTTATATAAGCAAATTTATATAAGGATATTTATAAAAATGAGAGATGAAATTTATGGCAGTCATACTCGAAGACCTCGGTCAGGCCATCAAACGCCTACAGCATCGTCATCATCGCACAATAGATGCTAAGCTGATGCCTCTAGGAATTACATTAGCACAGTGGGATGCGCTTCGTGCAATCAGTCGAGAGCCGAACGCTTCGTCACACCGGCTGGCACAGTTAACGTTCCAGACCGATCAAGCCTTTGGTACTTTGGCGGGTCGATTAGTAGCTCACGGAATGATCGAACGAGTCACAGGACCTGGGCGAGCACTGCGCCATTGCCTCACGCCTACTGGGGAGGAACTTCTGAGCAAGGGGCATGTTGTGGTCAATGAGGTGCTTTCGGAGTCGTTCTCGCCGCTTTTGCCCACGGAACTCGATACCTTACACGATTTGCTAACTCGCGTGCTGCTTAGCCCTGATCCGCTTCTTGTGAAGTAGAAGTGTTCATGGGATAGAGACTCTCCAGAATCTGATAATGGAGTTGCGAGCCAGCACTGGTAGGAAGAAAGCCTTCTTATTTGTTCATGAGTATCTCATAATTATTCTTATAGTCATTAGATATAGAAAACAGCCTTGTTAAAGAATATTTTGTATCCACATGATACACTAGTAGGCAAGGAATTGTTGCAATCGTAAGATTGCAAGGAAAATGTATCTTAAAGAAGGCAAAGCATGACAGAAGCAT
>CAXTUE010000738.1:0-2189 GCA_964247355.1 uncultured Ktedonobacteraceae bacterium
ATGCACATCTAGGCTCTGCGTCCTATGATTCGGCGTATGATACCCACAGTCCTCGTCGTCTCGCGTTAATGGGGGCGTTACGTAAAGCGGTTGCTAACAACGAACTCACATTGTATTATCAACCAAAAGTGGAGATTTCTACAGGCGAGGTACATAGCGTCGAGGCACTTGTACGTTGGAGCCATACCGAATATGGCTTTATCCCACCAGATCAGTTCATTCCTCTCGCCGAACAGACAGGGCTAATTATTCCGCTCACACTCTGGGTACTGGAGGAGGCAGCCCGCCAGTGTCATGAATGGTTACGTGCCGGACTGGAATTGAGTATCGCCGTCAACTTGTCGATGTGGGATTTGCGCGAATTGACGTTACCAAACACCATTCATGCTTTACTCGAACGCTACTCACTACCAGCTTCCCTGCTACGTGTAGAGTTGACCGAGAGCGTAGTAATGACAGACGTTGAGCGTACACTTGATATTCTGAAGCGTCTCTCGCAACAGGGTATTCAAATATCGGTTGATGATTTCGGCACTGGCTATTCATCGCTCGCGTATCTTAAGCGTATGACAATTAACGAGCTTAAAATCGATCGTTCCTTTGTGATGCATATGGCTCATACCGAGGCCGATGCCACCATCGTGCAATCTACAATAGCAATGGCCCATAGTCTTGGCTTGAAAGTTGTCGCGGAAGGTGTCGAAGACGAAAAAACGTGGCACATGCTCGCCAATTTCCAATGCGATATCGCACAAGGCTACTACATGTCGCGTCCAATCAGTTCACAAGACCTTGAAAAGTGGATACGAAACGTGAAAGTCTGATTAACGTAAAATTATCCTGACAGTGGTGGCCTGAAATATGTGAACACAAAATATCCCCACACATTCATAAGTACCGAGAGCACAATCAACGTTTTCTCAAGCCATCTCGGACGCTCCCCCATGCCAAGTGCAGCCAGCAAAAACAGGAATGGCAGGAAGTCGAGCGCGAAACGATAGCCGAACTGGTACCAGCCCGTGTTGAAATACAGCAGCACAGCCACCACGGGCAACACACAACCTGCCAGCAAAGAGACCGCGAACCAGCGTCGTTCGCGTCGCCGAAATCCTATAAACGCAAAGAGCAGAGCTGGCATGGTTAGAAAAATACTTGTACCATATGGGTTAAAAGTGATATAAGGGAACACCTTAATGAATTTGGGCGGCTCGAATAACATAAAGCGCGTGTTGACCGCAAGAAAATGGACACTGAACTGTCCATAACCATGGAGCGAGTCGCCCACAAGCGGGTTCACGTTCATACCACTATAGCCAAAGTCGAACAGAGAGCCAAAACGCGCATAGTTATAGAGCAGCATGACCGCTAATACAAGTACGAGTACACTCCCAAACATAATCCATTGACGTAGCAGTATCAACGGCCTCCTCCGCTCTTGCGCAAACGTCCAGAGCAGGTAAAACGGAAAGGCCAGTAGTGTTGTGCTACGTGACAGCGACGCTAATCCTAATAGCAACGCAGCCAACCACGCTCGTTGTTTACCCAGCATCTCGTGAATGTATAGCAGCAAAAAGGTTGTGGCAACCACATGCGCCACAAACCACACACTGCCCTTCATGATTGTATACAGCAACTCTGTGCCAAGTGCGAAAAATAGTAGCAACCACGCCCTTAGTGCTGGATTATCGCTTAACAGCCCTCGGTACACAAGGCGTTGCAACACCTGCTGCATAAGCCATATATTGAGTATGCCCATGCCAACCGAAAAGAACAGCGTGACGAGCGATTGATAGGAGAGATGGAAAATAGCCACCAGTGGCAACATCAAGGCGGCAGGCAACGGCGGAAAGGCCACATACCAGTGCCCCTTATAGTGTGTAAAGTCTGATAATCCCGGAGGCGTTCCCTCAACATACAAATGTCCATGCAACCAACCATCAGCTAGCAATATAAAATGCGAACCTCCGCCAACTCCGGGTGGATGAATTATAATCTGCGAAATAACTATAAGTACATACAGCGCAGCAAGGATTATAAATAGGTTAAACCAGGGCGCCCGTTGCTTCTTTACATTAACATCCATATCGCTTGCCCCTACTATGCCAATTCCGTCCACTTTAACCTGTTTTTTAGAAGCTTGTTTCGCCACATTCCTGCCTTTTCTCTTCGTTTAGCATAAGACTATATAT
>CAXTUE010000739.1:0-2188 GCA_964247355.1 uncultured Ktedonobacteraceae bacterium
ATAATGATGCGAGCATAGTCATTCTCCTTCATAGAGCTACTCAGATAGAAATATACTGAGTAGCTCTATGAAGGTGAATGACTATGCTCGCATCATTATTAGTTCTCGCGGATGGCATTACCGTTAAACTTGGTAGTAATGTCTTTACTATTGGTGTTGATCTTATTCTTTATCTAATCATTGCGGCTATCGTGGGCTATGTTGCCGAGCGTATCGTGCGCTCTACTGTGCCTTTTGGTATTATCGGCTCAATCATTGTTGCGCTCATCGGCATCTGGCTCATGACCCGTGTACTTGTCATCAACGGCCTTCCAGATATCACTGTGCTGGGCGTTCCTCTAATTAGAGCATTGATCGGTGCAATTCTGCTTGTACTCCTCTGGCGCGCGATCACCTATAGAAGAGTTAGACGTGTATAAGGGCGGTAACGCGAACCAGGGCACCCATAAAGGGAATGCTCCTCCCATACACGAAGCATTGGTATGGGAGGGGCATTCCCTTTATGGGTGCCCTGGTGTTTACCTCATGTATTTATTCTTTCAGCAAGATTTTTAGATCGGTTGTCACCTGATTAGGATCAAAATTGTTGCCACCAAAGTAGCTGCGTTCATGTCCCTGTTTGTCAATGATATAGATGGCAAGCGTGTGGTCAACGGATTGTTGTTGCCCTTGTGCATAGACGTTGTATGCGGTCCAAACGGGCGTCAACTCGCTTTCTGTTCCTATAAGATAGTGCCAGTAGTCCTGCATGCTGTGCTGTAGCGTAAATTTTTGCGCGGCCTGTTGCGTATCGCCTTTGGGGTCGGTGCTAACGGCGACAACTCCAACCTTAGATGCATCGCTGCCGAGCGTCACCATTGATGAGTGCAAGCGTTCGGCAGTGAGCGGACACTGGTCAGGACAGTGTGTATACAGGAATGTCAGCACAACTGGACGCCCTTTGAATTGCGCGAGCGAAACTTTCTTGCCATTCTGATCGGTGAGCGTAAAGTTTGGTGCTGATGTACCGCCGAGATCACTGCCCTGCAAGCCCGATGTGCCTGCCGACGCGGTACCGCCAGAAAACAGTCCCTTGTTATTCTGGATGACTGTGACAATCACAACGACTAATATTGCAAGTGTGATAACCGATAGCCGCGAGGCGAGACGCCAATTCATGATGTTGTTGTGCCTGACTTCCTTAGAAATGAAGAACTCTGTCTATTACCATGACCGCGAAGATGACGGCGAGATAGCAGTTAGAATACCAGAAGATCGTCTTTGCCCAATTCTTGGTTTGATCGACCATAAGCTTGACCGCCATGTACAGCAGAATACCACCGAGAATGACAGCGCATATAAGATAGAAATAGCCCATTGTGTGCGTCACAAACAGAATAAGCGTCACCGCTAGTAGCAGCAAAGAATACAGTAGAATTTGCTTGCGTGTCTCACGTTCACCCATCATCACGGGTAGCATAGGGACATTGGCTTTCTCATAGTCTTTTTGAATGAGGAGTGCCAAGGCCCAGAAGTGCGGGGGCGTCCAGTAAAAAATGATGGCGAACAACCAGATAGCAGGCATGCTCAACGAGTTTGTGACGGCGGCCCAACCGACCAGCACAGGAACAGCACCAGCCGCGCCACCAATCACGATATTCTGTGCAGTTGTGCGTTTCAAGCCGAGCGTGTACACAAACACATAGAATAGGATCGCGGAAAAGGCCAGTACCGCGCTCAATAAGTTTACCAGAAAATAGAGGACTACAAATGAGCCAAGTCCCAGTACAATACCAAAAATTAATGCATGTGTTGGTTGAACTCGACCGGAAGGTAACGAACGTCTCTGGGTACGACCCATCAGTTGGTCAATATCGCGGTCAATATAGCAATTAATACAGTTCGCACTACCCGCCGCCATCGCGCCACCAAGCAGTGTTGCGAGTAGGAGGCCGAGCGAAGGAAAAGCACCCTTTGCAATAGTCATAGCTGCCGCCGTTGTGCCTAACAAGAGAACAGTCACATGCGGCTTGATAAGATTGATATAGCTAGAGATCATCTGGCGAATCGGTCCGGCTTCCTGTTTATGCGGCTTCTGTGGTGTCGCGACAACATCTTCCGTGCCATGTAGAACCTTCATACAAGTCCCCTTTGATACATAATTCGACAAACTCTATTGTCGTCCCTTCACCTGTTGTACCACTTGCAG
>CAXTUE010000740.1:0-2176 GCA_964247355.1 uncultured Ktedonobacteraceae bacterium
GTAACCTTGACCGTTGTTATGGAGCTTGGCATAAGTTACTCAAAATCAAAGATATAACAATATTTCAGTTAGCTGAACAACGACTTCTAGGAGGACAAGGTCCTTGAAGGTGGCAAGGCGTTTGGGATGGTGGAGGCATAATGTGTGTCGCATAGTGTATGTCGCATTAGTATTGTACTGTAGTCATATTCTCCTTAAGAGTCACTATAACGGCCATCGTGGCCCCATTCTTATAGGGGCCTGATGCCATCCAGAAAGCCGCCTGAAGCTCGCTAACGTCATGGACTCTTCTATGCGTGTATGTCACATAGTTTACCGGAGGGAAACTCGTCACATGACAGTCAGCGCCCAATGGGGTCGTAGTTTTGAAAATGTATCCATATATAGCGATTTTCGTCTGCTTAACGCAGGCAAGCGGGCGACCAAAAAACTGGAACAAGCGCACAGCAACCGGCAATTGAAAAGAATAGCATGGGCTGAAGCATTATTTTAATTGTGCTCTAATTAAAAATTGCTGACAGCCCACCAAAGCACATCTACGCAAGTAATTTCAAGTGACCCTGTCTCATGAAGAGGTGACCCGCGTTTCCTGGCAAGAGCGACGGTTTCGCAGCATCACGCCGGATGTTGATACTGCCCCTTTTAGTATTAAAAGCTATCCTATATCCACCAGGACGTATTGGTCTCTATCCAGTAAACAAGGTACAAGTACAGCCAGGGCAAAACGATAACACTCTCTAGTCTCGCTCCCTATCTGCGAATGCCTTAACGGACGTTTCCGGTTTCTTCTGCTGAATGCCCGTACTGTAAAGGGATGTGTCTACCTGGGATTAAACACAATCTTCAACTGGGCCAAAAGACCACAATGATTCTAATTGCCGCATTAGAATCATTCCCAGGCTGCTTTATATAGTGCCAGTCTCTCACATGACACGTACATATTAAGTTTGCAATTTCAGCTTCTAAGCCGTAGAACTGTACGGTATCTGCGTTGAAGGGTCTGCTCCAATCCATCTCAGATTTCAGGTGCGGTTTCAGTCTTTCAAACGGCATTAAAGATAAATTATGATTGTTTCTGTAGGCAGCTGCTTGGTCACGCACGATAGGTGTCCATCACGTTTAGTGGCTAACAGTTGACGGCAAAGATAAAGTTAGTTCAGACGTGGTCAAACATGCACACTATCAACAATGCCACCGGCTTCCTCTACCATCTCACAGCATTGATTGATTCCCATCTTTGCACTTGGAGTCGCAGCAGCCTGTTGCATATATGCCGTCGCCACACGTCATATGTCTTCTGGCTCCCCTGACACATTTCCCAATCACCCCTCAGTGCAGGAGCAACGGATGATCAAATCCGTCGTCGACAAGTCCGACATGCATCGTGGCAGACTTCTCGGTGCGAGGAGGAAGATGCGGAGTCCGTAGGTCATACAACCTTAGGCTCCGAACCTGCTGAATTTTCGGATGAGCAACTCTACAGCGTTCGCATTCCCCGAGATTCCGGCGAGAGGGACGGACCGGTACTGCTGTGGTTATCGTCCATACTCAGTAATAAGATATAATAAAACCTTTCGACTTCAGCTCAGCGCAGACCAGAGACCATCGCAACCAGATTGAGGTCATGTGTCTCTCAGTCCTATCTCACAATCCCCTGTATCAGCCGTCCATGCCTGCACCTCGCCACCTAAATCAAGAAATCATCAGCCAAGCTCTATTGCGCAGAGGATTGAGCCTGAAGAATATCGCGTACGCTCTGACACTATGGCCTACCCCCAGTTCGCAGAATATTTCAGGGGTCGAAGAGTCAAAGGAGTATCAGAAAGCATTAACGGAAATCTTAAGGACGGACAACAAAATTAGAACCCAAAAAGACACCGCTCTGACCCCAGATTCGGCTTGAAAGAAGGACATAATCTCATTCGCCTTATCTTAACCAGCGCCCGCCAGCAGACCAGCAAACGAGGCAACATTCACCTCGGCATCGGCTGCCACTCCTGTAGGGTAGGACCAACTCGAGGAATCCGTTACCGCGTTGGTAAATGCACTAACTACGATATATGCGAGGAAGGCAAAGCAAAATGACAGCGTATATTTCATGATTTATATCCTCTACGAACTCCACGTCCCAGCACCTTCCATGATAATGCTTGACAAAGTCCTTAGGGTGTGGTAT
>CAXTUE010000741.1:0-2176 GCA_964247355.1 uncultured Ktedonobacteraceae bacterium
CTCCTGCTCAATGGCTACGAGATATTCAAGAAGCCATTGTAGATGTCGAACGCTATACTATGCGAGGACGACAAACGTTCGATGAGGACGAATTAGTACAAGTGTGGATGATTTATCATCTTATAGTAGTTGGTGAAGCCATACGCAATTTACCACAAACAGTAAAAAGTAAACATCCTCATATCCTGTGGAAACAACTGACTGATACAGCAGATATGCTTTTGCATGAATACTATGCCATAGATATGAATGCCGTGTGGAACATGGTTGTGCGAGATATACCAATGCTTAAGATGATGATTGATGAACTCTTGTAATTTCTCATTCAGGTTCCTGTAAGGTCAACTTCTAAAACTGCAAGCCTTTTGTCAGTCTCTATTGGTAAATTACGTCATAGTAATATGGAAAAATATCGCATTTTACATGCTATTTTCTTTCTACGTTTCTCTTTGACCATCGTCAAATTCTGTACTTACTGTACCTGTTAGGAGATTCGATGTGAGGAAGTCTTTATTTCGTAACCCGCGACCGTGGATGATGCTTTTCACAGGTATCTTGTTCGCGTTTTTCCTGGTCGCATGTGGCGAAGACTCTCCTGCCCAATATGGTCCACACACCATTCTTAATACATTTGGACCTGTAGCGGACAGCGAGAGATTCCTGTTCTACATCATTTTTGGGATTGCGACCACGATCTTCGTGATCGTCGAGGCGTTGCTCATCTTCTCGATAGTGCGCTATCGAAGCAGACCAGGAATGGCAAATCCACGCCAGAATCATGGCAACCTGCGTGTAGAGGTGCTGTGGACCGTCATTCCAGCCCTTATTCTGTTTGTCATCCTTGGCGTTACAATCCAGGGCTTGTTCCAGGTGTCTACTGTACCACAGGATAAGAACTCCATCACCGTCGTCGCCGTCGGGCACCAGTGGTGGTGGGAGTTCTATTATCCACAGTACAATATCACCACGGCAGACTCCCTGCATGCGCCGGTGAATACTGTTGTGAACGTAAAACTGTACTCGAACAACGTTATTCACAGTTTCTGGATTCCGGCCTTGACTGGCAAGACCGATGATATTCCAGGGCATGACAACACGAAATGGTTTAGAGCTGATAAACCGGGAGTTTACTTCGGTGAGTGTGCCGAATTCTGTGGTGCTCAACATGCACATATGGCCTTCAATGCCGTCATAGATGATAGCAGAGATGCTTTCAATACGTGGGTTACGACGCAACAACAAGCAGCTGTTGCGCCAGCAACAAATAGCTTGGAAGCACAGGGCGCAAAGATTTTCAACGGTGTCTGCACAACTTGTCATGGCATCGTTGGTCATGGAGTCGCAGGTAGCGATGATAAGTATATTACAGGCTACCAGGATCCAAGAGTTGCCTGCGACAATCCAAATAAGGCGTGTCTTGTTGGACCAAACTTAACACACTTCGCGCAACGCAACCTTATTGCCGGTGGTATACTGATACACAATCGCGATCAATGTCTGGACCCCAACCATTTAGAGAATTGTAATCTAGCGAAATGGTTGGCGAACCCGCAAGGCATTAAACCCGGCAATGACATGAACGTCAATGTGACAAAAGATCAGATTGCACCGTTAGTAGCGTATCTGGAGTCGCTTAACTAAATGCCCTATCCGCCCCATCTTCGGGGCGGACTAGACCTTGGAGGATTTGCCAATGGCAACCCAGACTATTATTGAGAGTCCGTCGCGAGTAGTTCGCAGAAAGAGTTTCAGCGAAACCTACATTGGCGAGTGGATTACATCGACCGACCATAAGCAACTCGGTATTATGTATCTCATTACAGGCTTTTTCTTCTTCATGGTGGGCGGCATGGAGGCTCTCCTGATTCGCACCCAGTTAGCGGTACCGAATGGACGCGTATTGTCTCCCGAAGAGTACAATCAGTGTTCACTATGCACGGTACCACCATGATTTTCTTGTTTGTTATTCCTACGCTCGCTGGCTTCGGTAACTATGTTGTGCCGCTTATGATCGGTGCTCGTGATATGGCCTTTCCGCGCATGAATGCGTTTGGCTATTGGGTGCTTTTCTTTGGTGGTATTTTCTTGCAAGCCAGCTTCCTGTTCAATTCGGCACCTAATGGGGGCTGGTTCATGTATGCCCCTTTGAGCGAACTGCAATCTGGTTGTGGTGGTC
>CAXTUE010000742.1:0-1939 GCA_964247355.1 uncultured Ktedonobacteraceae bacterium
GCACTTCCCCAACGTTGAAAGAATGCGTCGGCCTTGTCTGCATCATGTTGCGAGATGAGCAGGTAACGCCCGTATTTCAACATTAATGGACGCCCGCCACTATATCCTATACCATAGGCAGCAATTGAGCCAATAAGACATCCTATGGCACCAGCGAGTCCGACCAAAATCAGGCTCGTGATAGTGTTTGTACCATGAAGCAGCTTACCACTTGCAATCATAATACCAGCAAGAGGCATTACAATTTCGCTTGGAAGAGGAATACAGCAACTTTCGATTGCCATAGCCAGCACTATACCAAATAAGCCAGTCGCGACATACAGATTTGTAATAAGAATTGTAAGTGTATCAGTTATATGTGATAACAATGAAGAGCCTCCCTTGTAAATATACGCGTTTGATGTATACTAGCATACTTTACGCAGAGAAGCTATAGAAGTTGCGTAGAAAAAACTAGTGGGCTATCTATTCACCGTCATCATCTTCATCATAGCGAGATGAGCGACGTACGGTAGGCGTATCAATTTGCTGAGCTAGCTCCTGGCGTAGCGGGTCATCATCGTACATATAGGGAGCGCGACGCACAAGCGGTCGGTTGACATTGCCCGTTATCTCGTCTGTTGACGGACGATAATTTCGCTCCTGTGCCAAGCGATCCAGTTGTTCTTGCCGGGATATATGTCGAACGGGTTCGGTCTGAGGAGCATGTGGCGAGATAAAGTCTGTCCTGGGTTCTCTTCTTTGCGGCATCTCGTCTTGCTCATGCTCAAATGGTAGAGAGCGACTCTCACCACTTTGCGATGGTGTTGAGTCCACGATGCGACGCGCGGGTCGCTGTTGAGGTGCTTGTGATGGTAGCTGTCGCGAAGGACGTGGTGTACGAATCGAAGTTGAGTTTTGTTTCGCTAACGCCTGATTGGGACGGACCGACAGGCTCCGCTTTGGTGGATTTGTTGGTATAACTTCTATATCATCATCCTGCCGTTGTTTCACTGCCTCCAAACGGGCGGTACGCAACGCTTCAGAGCGATGCTGACTAAGGGTTGCTTCATGTCCGGCGGCATGATTTTTTTTGGTCGTAGGACGTAGAATTGTCGTTTCTTTTCCCTTTGGGCGAGCCTGCTGCGTTTTCTGAGCGGGAACATACGTGCCTTGTTGTGGCCCAGACATCCGATCAGAATTTCGACCTCCCTGATTTTGCTGAAAGACTTCCTGTCGCTGTTGCGGGGGTGCAGGCAAAGCACGTCTTGGTAAAGGTCTTACTTCTTCCTGCCAGATTTCTTCTGGCGTTTCATCCATTACGACATAGCTTTCCACTTCGCGTGGTCTTCGTGCGACACGGGAAGGGACGCGGCGATACTCGTTCTCGCGTGCGAGTACCATCTCTTCTTGCTCGTCCACCTGTAGACGCTCTTCATGGCGTTTTGAAAGAAAGGAAAATAATGTGAGGGAGATGGGAATGCTAAGAAGCAGGGCTGCTAAACCGCCAATCAAACCACCGAGAACCCAGGAGTTGAGTGTGTTACCATACCAGAGAACTACTGCGGCGCCAGCAATAAGCACTAATGCTACTACGGCAACAGCCTTCATACAATGACCTTTCTTCGCTTCTACCCTGCACAAGCGGACCCGAAAATCTGTACTATAAGATAAAGTACTATACCAAAGTATAACACTCTTGGCAAAAGAGTTCAAGAGGGAACAGGGTGCAAAATGGGCAATAGAAGCAGTATATATGAAGGATGCCTATAAAAGCATATTGGGTAGTGGACGCCCACACCTTCTTCGGGAACGGGCGCCGGGCGGGGGGGGCGCGACGGCCGCGCCGTGCCGGTCGTCGTGCTGCTGCATGCCAGGCTGCAGCGGCTGCTGCACCGCTTCCAGGTGCTGGTGGCGCGGGTCGAGGCCGGAATTCTGCCGCGAGGGCGTGGTTTCCGCG
>CAXTUE010000742.1:1949-2167 GCA_964247355.1 uncultured Ktedonobacteraceae bacterium
GTATAGTAGGGTAGTCCCCTTGTGGGCGTCCTTTAGTATCTAAAGGAACGGGGTGTCAAGCAAGCGAAAATTGTTGAAAATGATTACGCAGCATTACCACATTGACGGAAGATTGCTACTACTTTGCCTTGCACCTTCCATTCGCGGTCCCAGATGTTACGCGGAATCAGAATTGGATCTAGCTCTGAATTCGCGGGCTGTAGGCGCACTCTGTCGTG
>CAXTUE010000743.1:0-2160 GCA_964247355.1 uncultured Ktedonobacteraceae bacterium
AGTACCGAGACATTTTCTTAGACACCGTATAGTTGTTCATCAGAGTCGATAACGGTTGAGGAGGGAGCGTTGCTAAGAGGACTCTGGCAAGGTCCCATTTACTTCTATCCCCTGACGGCGTGAAAAATTCTCGACTCACCATGTAGAGTACGTCCACGCTCTCGTTGAAAGCGGTAATCGTGCTTGTGTCGATTGAGGGGAGAGCTTTTTTGGTAGCTGAAGAAGTATTTGCCACAACGCGCGATAAATCGGTAGATTCCTGAACAAGTGCATACTCGATGAGATGGTTGAGTGCTGCCTCGTAACGTGCAGGAGTAAGCTTTGTCTGCTTGAGAAGAAAGTTAGAACGCACACCGTAACGTGTGGAGGGAGGCAAGACGCGATACAGCACCTGACGTTCATCGTCTGTAAGTTTGTCCCAGGCAAAACGGGCCGTGATAGGATTCGTGCGAATTCGATTTAAGAGCGCGTCTATTTGCTGTTTCGCGCTCTTGTCGGCCAGTTCTCCGGTCATAGTCCACAAGTGAAAGATTGCGGTTAGCTGCTCATCGGTAGCATCTCCTAATACCTGTCGTAGTGTTTTCATAAAAAATGTCCTTCCCTACCCTTTAGGATGATAGGTCCGTCCTACGAACCTTGATATTGTTCCAGGTAGCGAATAACCTCGCGTGTCAACTGGCTTGGTGTCGAGGCACCTGCCGTCACCGCTATACGCTTTTTGCCTTGTAAGAGCGAGAGGTCGAGTTGTGAAAGGTCTTCGATGCGTACAGCCGGCACATGCGCTAATTCTTCGGATACCTGCACAAGACGGTTGGTATTGTTGCTTTTGGGATCGCCGACAACAATGGTAAGATCAGCACCCTTTGCCTGTTCCGCAACCGCTTCCTGACGCGTCTGCGTAGCGGCACAGATATCTACATGCACCTCGGCCTGTGGGTAGCGTGTTTTAATATACTGAATGACACGATTCGTGTCCCATTTTGAGAGCGTTGTTTGTGTAGAAACTGCGAGTTTTTGCGTTTGTTCGGGCGTGAGTTCAAGTGCATCGACATCGGCTTCATTCTCGATTAAGCTGATATGTCCTGGCACCTCGCCTATAACGCCCTCCGGCTCTGGATGACCCTTTTTGCCAATATAGAGAATATAATATCTCTGCGCCACAAGTTTGATGACGAGATCGTGCGTTACTGTGACATCGGGACAGGTGGCGTCGATAGTGTGCAGTCCCCGTTCTTTAGCATGTTGTTTCACCTGTGGCGAGACACCATGCGCGGTGAAAATGACGGTTCCCTCTTGCACCTGCTCCAGAATAGAGACTCTATCAGGGCCATCAAGCGTGACAACACCCATATTTGTAAGTTCATTGATGGCGTGGCGGTTATGAATTATCTGCCCAATGATATAAATTGGACGTGGCAACGTCGTATCTTTTGCGGCCTGACGCGCGATCTGTAGTGCATCCACAACACCGTAACAATAGCCGCGCGGCGATATCTTTATAACTTCCATAAAACTCCTTCAATCGGTCCCTACAATACACCAACCTGCAATAGAATACGACGCACATCCTCCGGTGTATAGAGGCACACGGCAGGGAGTAGGCCCGCAATTTCTTCAACTGAGGATGTTGGTGCCAAATCGAAAATCAGCAATGGTGTATGGCGTCCTGCACAACCCTTCGCAATACTTGCCGCCGAGAGCAGTGGCACAGGTTCAAACACGGCTGGGGCAGGAATGCTAATCAAGAGTTGCACCTGCGACAAGAGAGACGAGACATAATGCGGAGTGTCTTCTTGAAAAATGTATGTCATCCCTGCACGACGCAGAAGTGTCGCGTATGGAGATATTTGCTCTTGTGGCCCAATCAGCAATGCTGACCGTCCGTACAAACCACCGAGGCAGGCATCAGCAATAGATACCACCTCTGGCGCAATTTCCTGCATTGAAGTGTGCTCCTCTAGGACGCGATGAGTCTGGTTTTCGGACGGAATAAATTTAGTCCCTACCACGTAGATATGTTCCTTTTGTTGTGTTGTGAGAAACGTTCTATGCATACTATAGCAAATCTCGTCCATACATCGTCAATGGTGCTAGCTTATACGTACTATAACAACAAAAGGCGTTGGAAAAATCCATCCTTCTTGTCCTGTAACCTCAACC
>CAXTUE010000744.1:0-2156 GCA_964247355.1 uncultured Ktedonobacteraceae bacterium
CGCTAAACAACATACTTTGGTGGCTAAGAAACTATCACTTTTACTTATTAGTGGAAATATGATAATGTGTCTATGGATCGCATATAACGTGTTTCTTTACTAACATGCAGAAAGAAGAGGTAGCTCATGCGCTATATTGTTCGCGAGAAGTTTTTTCATCTTGGTGAGGACTCGGCGATCACCGACGAGCACGGTCGACCGCTCTATATCGCCGATGGCAAAGTGTTTACTATTCGCAATACGGTCGTCATTCGGGACCTGCGTGGCACTGAACTTGCGACGATTAAACGACAACTGCTGGCGTTCGCTTTGACCTATCATATCACGCGACATGGACAGGATGAGGCGGTTGTACGCAAGAAAATCTTTAGTCCATTCATTCAACGTTATACGGTTGACATACCAGGGCCGGACGATTTAGAGGTCAAGGGCAGTCTGCTTGAACACAACTTTACGATCACACGTCATGGGCAAACCGTGGCAGTCGTGTCCAAACGTTGGGTGTCGCTCACCGAGACCTATGGCGTGGAAATCGCGCCGGGCGAGGACGATGTTCTTATTCTCGCGACCATCATCGCGATGGATTTAGCCCAGGACCAGGAAGAGCGTAACCGCGAAAGTGCTGAATAATCTCTTGCATGATGTATAAAAGTTCACTTATACATCATGCTTACAAGAAGTTTTGTTGGCTGCAGGTTAATTTTTCTCTCTATACTCACAAATAATAGGGAAATAGGTACCTTTTTCTTTCCAACATTCCTCCTCTTCTTGTATACTTACTTTTGGGGAAGAACAGGGTATAGCTTTGTATATTCACGACGGTACTATAGACCATTTAAATTTCTACTTCAGCCTTCCTAATTTGTGAATATGACAAATCATTCCTATCTCAGGCCCATTGTCATTGATTGGACTTGCATGCATTGTTTGTCAATAAACGCATGCAATAGAGTGAAGAGAGAGAAATTCTTTATGCAGCGACTCCGCGTCTCGCGCAACCTCGTGGCCTCAGTAAGCGTATTTGCTGTCCTGCTGAGTGTCCTGTTTGGTACCGTTGCTGTGCGATCTACCGCACACGCAGCACAAAGCTTACCACGGGGTATTCAGGCAAGCATCACCCCTCACACTATTCGTTTGAACGAAGCGGTGAAGGCTTCGTCGTCAGCCTTACTGCCATGCCTTAATAGCACAAAGCTTCCTTTATGCTATAGCCCACAGCAGATTCGCCGTGCCTACGGTATTCAGCCACTACTCAATGCTGGAATTACAGGCAAAGGGAGTACCATTGTTATCATCGACGACTACCAGAGTCCTACTTTGCGCTCGGACCTGGCCCTCTTCGACAAAATCTTCAACTTGCCCAATCCAAAGCTCAATATCATCGCGCCAAAGGGTCTAAAACCATTTGATGCCACAGATCCGAATGCGGTGGGTTTTGCGGAAGAGATCTCGCTAGACGTAGAATGGGCTCACGCTGTTGCTCCTGGTGCGACAATTGATCTCGTCCTGGGAAATCCTGCTGATAGTAGCCTTAAGGGCCAGGTTCAGGGAATTGCTGACGCCCTCACCTATGCCACCTCACATGATCTTGGTGGTGTGTACTCGTTGAGCATTGGTGCAGGCGAAACATGCATCAACACGGCACAAGTACAATCATTTCATAAGTCATTTGCAACCGCACAAAAAAATAAGGCAACCGTCTATGTTTCGGCTGGTGATAGCGGTTCCGCAACGGTTGTGTGTGATAAAACTGGTACACCTACGGCTATCACAGAAGGTGTTGATTATCCAGCAAGCGATCCACTTGTTTCCGGTGTTGGCGGTACAACACTACTTGCGAACAAGTCCGGCAGTTATGTTGGAGAGACAACCTGGAACGAGTCTGCACTTGGTGCAGGCGCGACAGGTGGTGGCTTTAGTGCACTCTTCCCACGCCCATCCTATCAAAATGGAGTTGCGGGTATTAGCAAATTTCGCGGTGTGCCGGATGTTGCGTATAACGCCGACCCACTGACAGGTGTACCCATAGTGTTTAGCGTGGGTGGCGCAACGCTCATTGCCCCTATTGGCGGAACAAGCGCGGGCGCGCCACAATGGGCCGGTATCACCGCTCTCGCGGAACAAGCAGCAGGTTCGCGCTTAGGCTTCCTCAATGG
>CAXTUE010000745.1:0-2152 GCA_964247355.1 uncultured Ktedonobacteraceae bacterium
CCCTACCTGCGTCCCAACTTTGCTAATATAGCACCCTTGAGCATGTTAATCTCCTCAACCTTGAGCAGTAGCACTCCTCCAAAGAATACTACCACGGCTAGGCCACCTGCTACAATCACTGTCAGCAATGAGCCAAGCAAGGTATCCAGAGAGAACACAGAGATGTGAGACAGCAATACTTGTGCTCCCCATGCTGCGCCAACCATTGCCGATGTGACAACAAGCACCTTAAGCACGGTAGGCAGTGTCTCGCGTATCTTCATTGGGCCAATCACAATGCGTAACAGGAACAGCAGAATGATACCATGTATCGAGTTCTGCACCGTATTGGCAAGAGCCAGCATTGGCATACCCTGCACCGTATTCCGAAAAGGTAGCGCAACCGTCAGATAGCCTAAAATGCTTACGAACTGTACGACAACCGGAACAACCGTGTTTTTGCGCGCATAGAAAGCGGCGATCAACAACTGGTCCATTGCCACAAACGGCAATTGATAGGCGTAGTTTTGTAGAGCGATAGCGGTCAAGTGAGCACTGTCAGTAGTATAGTTATGATGTCGGAACACGAGATCAACAATGGGATTTTGTAGTACGATCAGACCAGCAGCAGCAGGAATCATCAGCAATAAACCGAGTCGAAACCCAAGCGAGAGCGTTTCTTTGAAACGTTCAGTATTGCCCTCACGCATATGCTGTGACAATGTAGGCAAGACCGCAAACGAGAGTGCGGCGGCAACAAGACCAATCGGAAATTGTATCAGAGTCGTTGCGGCACGTAATGCTGTATAGTTGGCCTCTCCACAGTCTTTTATCTGTGTTGTAAATGACAAGCATTGTGTGTTTGAGGCGAGATATTGATCAAAGAAAATCAGTGCAGTACTCACAAGAAAACTTAGCGCGACTGGTGCGTAAAGCTTAAGAATACGACGTATCGCGGGATGCTTGAGGTCAAGTACAAACATATAGCCAAAGCGTTGGCGACGCAGTCCCGGAAGCAGCAACGCGATTTCGCCAGCCGCACCAAGCAACACGCCAAAGGCAAGCCCCAAGTGTCCAAAGTATTGCGCACCAAGTAAGCCGCCAACGACCGCTCCTATAATAATGCCAATGTGATAAGAAGCGGTTGCAAAAGCGGGCCAGCCGAATTCTTTCAAAGAGTACAGTGCTGCCAGTAAAACAGCAAATGGACCAAGTGCAATCAGTGAGAAGAAAATAATCTGTGAATATTGTAGCGTTAATAGTCTGCCAGCTGCCTTGTAGCCCGATACCATAAAGTCTTGCACAAACCACGGCGAAACGAAGAATAGAAAGCCAAGTGCAGCGACCAGCATAATGATGCCGATGAGGTTGACCAGCGTAAATACCAAGCGGCGCAACTCGTCGCGTTTTTCAGGCACGGCATAATCAGTGAATGTTGGAATGAGTGCGCCTGGTACCGAGCCATTGACCAGAAAATCATTGAATGTTTGTGCGGGCAAAAGAGCTGAATTGAATGGTCCCGCAATTGACGGACCAAACGATGTTACGACGATTTGGCGTACCATGCCCATCACACTGCTGCCGAGATTGCCCAGCATCACAAAGCCCGCCGATTTGACAATCTCGCGCCGTTCGCTTGATTGCGATTGGAGAGCAGGAGTTATTTCGACCATAGGGTCGGGTGCCGCTGTTTGCTCGGATGTGGTGACAGTTGTTGTAACAACGGGTTCAATATTTTGTTCAGATTTTTCTATTGCGTCTTTTGCCATAATATACTTATTCTCCGCGTATTCTTGCAATCAGGGCCGTTGTCGAGTGTCCAGGCAGATAAGGAATTAGTTGCACACTACCACCATATGCCTGTACGATTCGCGCCTCTGGTAAACGGCTTAAATCGGGCTCGCCATCCGTTGTACTGGCATAGTCACCGCCCTTGCAGTACACAACGGGTTGCAACAGTTCTATAAGTTTACTCGCCGTTGGCTCATCAAAAATGGTCACATAATCAATACAAGAGAGCGCGGCGAGAAGTTCCGCGCGTTCCAACTCCGGCACAAAGGGGCGTCCAGGTCCCTTGAGTCTACCTGTGCTGGCATCACTATTGAGGCCGAGCACTAGGAAATCGCCCCGTCTCCGAGCCTCTTGCAAATAGCGGACATGTCCAATATGCAGC
>CAXTUE010000746.1:0-2150 GCA_964247355.1 uncultured Ktedonobacteraceae bacterium
TCGCTAGTGTAGGCGAAGGTGTGTCGGCACTTACCGAGGGAACACGGGTCGTTGGGGTTCTTGAAGACGGTGGCTACGCTGAATATGCGGTTGTGAATGCGGATGCCGTTGTAAAAGTTCCTGACGAGATAGACTTCGAGCAAGCTACAGCACTACTTGTGCAAGGCATTACTGCATATGGCTTGCTTCACGACTCAATACATATTCAGCCAAAGGAAAGTATCCTTATCCAGGCTGCGGCAGGTGGTGTTGGCTCACTCGCTGTACAGCTTGCAAAGCTGGCAGGATCAGGACCTATTATTGGTACAGCAGGTAGTGCAAAAAAACGTGATGTTGCTCGAAGTCTTGGAGCAGATTACACCGTTGACTACACACAGGACAACTGGGTACAGCAGGTATATGAGGTGACAAAGGGGCGTGGAGTCGATGCTGTTTTAGAATCTGTTGGCGGAAGTATTGGTGGACAAGCATTCCAGTGCTTAGCTCCACTTGGTAAGCTTGTCATATTCGGTGGTGCGAGTGGACAGCCTATGCCGCCATTTGATATTATGCACATGAATATTAAAGGACTTACTGTAAGCGGCTACGGTGGTCCGTGGCTACGTCCTGGACGCGCTCAAGCTGCGCGAGAAGCCATTACGCAATATCTCATATCCAAACAACTACGTGTCCTTGTTGGTCAGTCCTTTCCACTCGCCGAAGCTGCCAACGCTCTGCAAGCTCTCATGAGGCGTGAAACAATAGGAAAAGTTGTACTACACGTTTAGTAGCATTGAATAGAAAGCTCTAGCAAAAAAAGGTTATGCTGGAGCTTTATAATAGCATCATTATTAAAGGAGACAATGTCTATGTCACAGGAGCATCAAGAGAGCAAGACATCTTATATCATAGACGCAGAAAATGCTGCGGAAATGGCGCGTCTTATACGTCAAGGCCGCACCGTCACTCAAAACACAGGTACTCTATTTCCTGAGTATATTAACATGCAAGAAATTCGCCGTGTGCTTGATATAGCATGTGGACCCGGTGAATGGGCTTCCTCCGTTGCATCGGCACATCCCGAAATGCATGTGACTGGCATCGATATAAGTCAAATTATGATCGAGTACGCAAATGCTCAGGCACAAGAGCAGCACTTGAACAACACCACGTTCCGCGTAATGAGTGCAAAGGAGCCTCTGGACTTTCCCGATTATGCCTTTGATTTGGTAAATGCTCGCTTCTTGGTTGCCTTCATGGACCCGAATGCGTGGCCGAAACTTATACAGGAGTGTGTGCGGATTACGCGTCCTGGTGGCGCGCTTGTTTTGACTGAAACGGAAGGAACTCTTACAAACAGTCCTGCAACTCAGAAGCTTTATGGCATGTCCGCAGAGGCGATGAAGCGAGCAGGGCAAAGCTTTTCTGCAGACGGGCGACAATACGGTATTACTCCTATCGTAGGGAAGTTCTTACGCGACGCTGGCTACGTAAATCTCCACTATCACTCGTATGCTATCGACTGCTCAGCAGGAACGGAGGCTCATCAAGACATTTATCACGATTTACTCACAGCCTATAAGTTAATGCAACCCTTCCTCATAAAGGCAGGCGTCACGACGCAGGAAGAAGTTGAAGGCCTATATCAACGCATGTTAGAGGAGTGGCAGTTACCCGATTTTTGCGCACTTTGGACCTATCTCACTGTATCAGGCAAGAGACTGTAGGAAGAAAAACTCTTCCTACCCTCTGTCATGCAATTCGTGGGGGTCCCTGCTTGATTCGTTCACGCACCTCTTCAAGCCCTGAATTGTTCCAACGAGCCTCCATCCACCATGTAATGCCCGCGTCTATCCACGGTTGTACAAGAGATGTCGCTTGCTCAAGATCATTCCCAGGAGTCTCACCTTCCCAGATGATATCGAAAGGAGTCGTTAGTGTGCGGTTGGACTCGACGTAGGCTTTAATAGCGCGAATATCATCGGGCGTCATAGGATTGTCGCTACCATCCATCTTCTGTGGAATAATACCATTCCAGTGCAACACACGTTGCATAGATTTCTGACGCGGCCATGCGCCTACTACCCACACAGGAATACGCGGGTGCTGCACAGAAGGTGGTAGAAGTTGCATATCTTGCACAGAATAGTGTTCGCCGTCATGTGAGAACC
>CAXTUE010000747.1:0-2149 GCA_964247355.1 uncultured Ktedonobacteraceae bacterium
TCGTTAGGTGGTGCGCGCGATATGGCGCAAAACCAAGTAGACTCAGCGATTGACCAGTTTGGGAATAAGATTCCAGGTGGTTCGCAGTATACGCAGCAGGCTAAAGATGCCGCACACGGCGTCCTTGACAATCTGGAAAAAGAGGGTGAAAACCGTATGGGCAACATGGGCGGCTCACTCGGTGGTATGTTTGGTGGAAACAACCAATAACTAACAACAATATAGAAAATGGCTATGAACATGCAGTACATGTTCATAGCCATTTTTAATTTCTCCCCTTATTTGTCTTCTTCTAAGGCCAGTCATACGTACCACAAAATGTAGACCCCTTCTCTTTATTTGATTGCTTCCAAGTTATAGAATACTTTATTTCTTTATAGTGAGCATAAGTGATGCAATAAGAAATACGGAAGAAGCTTATTATGGGTGCACTAGTTTGGAAATACAGTATGTTCTTTCTACGTGGTGTATGGACACTTGTAAAAGTTGTCCTACTGGTCATCCTGCGCGATATTCTTGCTCGTAAACAAGTGGAGGTTCGTACTCAGGAGTTGGCGAAGCGCGAGGCGCAGCAGCGAATGAATGAATTTCTTAGTGTCGCAAGTCATGAGTTGAAAACGCCATTGACAAGTATTAAAGGAAACATTCAACTTGCAGGGCGTAAGCTCAAACCCAAGCTGGATACAAGCATGACTCAGCATACAAATTCGTCAAGCATAGAGCAGGACGAGTCTATGAGTCATCTTTTGAGTGAGGCACGAGAACTGCTCGAACGCACAGATAAGCAGATTACTCAGCTTTCGCGGCTGGTTAACACGCTACTGGAAAGTTCACGGATCACAGCGAACACAATGGACCTACTGCTGGAGCTATGTGAGTTGGACACACTTTTGCAAGAAGTCATGCAAGACGTACGACACATCCCAAAGACACGTATGCTGAATGTGAAGCTACCAGAAGCCGGAGACGGTGTGCTCGTCATGGCCGACGCCAATCGTATAAAACAGGTGGTTCTACACTTCTTGTCGAATGCGCACAAATATTCCCCATTAGAGGAACAGATAGATGTGCATTTAGAGACGGAAGATAGTTTAGCACGGGTTTCTGTTTCTGATAAAGGGCCGGGTATTCCACTACATGAACAGGACAAAATCTGGGAGCGCTACTATCGGGTGCCAAGCATCGAGGTACAGAACGGCAGTGAGATTGGGCTGGGTTTAGGACTGCATATTAGCCGCACGATTGTTGAGCAACATCATGGACGCATCGGTTTGAAAAGCACTCCTGGCTCTGGCTCGACCTTCTGGTTCACGCTGCCTTTGTCTATCCAAGATAATACGTAAGGAGTACCAAAAACTCTTTTAAGGTGGGAACAAAAAGTGCCTCCTACTCGTCTAAACTTTTAGAATCACTATTTGACATTTCGCTTGTAAAACACTACACTTATATACAAATATGCAGCAGGGCATCCGCAGATTTAGAATATGTGGCTATCTGCATCGAGGGAGGAAGTACGCTCATGGACGCAATTATTGGACGCTATCGGGTGCGTATGGAGGCGACGGGTCTTATTCTCAAACACCCATCCGGCATTAGCTTTGACCTCGCCATCGATGAGACATTGAGCCTTCTCGATTTTATCAGTGCTTACCGGCAAACTCTCTTGATGATGCAACAAGAAAGTAACCAGGATACGGAACCAGAATTAGAGCGCATTGTCATTAAAAAGCATACAGAGCAAGAGCACGAAGCGTAGTTCTACGAGACTCGCTAGCCGTAAAATATATTACAGGAGTTGAGTCCTACGCTTTTACCTTCTTGTGTAACTTTACACATTTTTGATTCAGGTGGGACTCTAGTGATTGATTCGCAAAATACAGTACAGCAAGGAACAGACACAAGTTTTCAAGCATCAGGTATCTTTAATCTGACCGACCGTTTACAAATATTCAGCTATCTTGTCTACTCAAACCGCGTACGGTGGTATCGCGTCATTATGCGCCTTTTTCTTCAGACGCATCGCGAACTCTATCGCTATCAGCTTACAGCGCAAGAGGTACGCGATGCAGTACGCGACGCATTTGACCCGGACTACACACTTGAGCAATGCCAGAACGACCTCGCAGCCCTCAAAGAGTGGGGCAACATT
>CAXTUE010000748.1:0-2143 GCA_964247355.1 uncultured Ktedonobacteraceae bacterium
TAGTAAAAGTTATTATTCCACTTATGCTTGTTGAAACTTATTTCATTTCTAACCGGTATATTCTATATACTGGTTAGAAATGAAATAGATAGGAGTTGTATCATGACAAGCAAAACCGCAAAGCTTCAAAACCATTATCATATGGGAACGTTATGGCATTCTCCTGATTTTCTAAAACTTTGGACGGGAGAGACTGTTTCACTGCTAGGTTCAGAAGTCACAACACTTGCGCTTCCACTGACTGCTATTGTTCTCCTCAAGGCAACACCATTGCAAATGGGCTTGTTGAGTGCTGCCGGTTCCATACCATTTCTTCTTGTAACATTATTTGCTGGCGTTTGGGTTGACCACAAACGCAGGCGTCCTACATTAATTATTGCAAATCTAGGACGAGCAGTACTACTCGGATTAGTACCACTGCTCGCATTTTTAGGTTATCTACGCATCGAGTACTTATTTATTATCGCATTGTTGGCAGGAGTTCTCACCGTATTTTTTCAACTTGCATACGAGGCGTATCTACCACGACTTGTAGAGCAAGACCAATTGGTCGAGGGGAATAGCAAACTGAGTTTAAGTTCCTCGATTGCAGAGCTTGGCGGCCCTGGTCTAGCAGGTATTCTTGTACAGGCAGTGACGGCACCTTTTGCTATGCTTGTTGACGCCTTCTCATTTCTGTTCTCTGCAACCAACCTTCTACTCATACGTAAACCTGAACCTTCGTTTCGTCCCTCACGAGAAAAGATACACATTTTTCGTGAGATTAGCGAAGGAATTCGCGTCACCGTTAAGAATCGCTATCTTCGTGCCTTTGCAGGTGAAGCTGCCACCTACAACTTGTTCTGGCAAGCGATTCAGGTAGTTCTCGTGCTATTTGCAGTGCGTCAGTTGCATCTTAGCTCGCTGCTCATCGGTCTTATCTTCGCAGTTGGCAGTATCGGGAGTTTGCTTAGCGCATTGTTGACAGAGCGTCTTGCACACAAGTTTGGAGTAGGTAAAACGATGATTGCGGCACAAATGTTGAGCGATGTTGCAACACTCTTGATTCCGCTCACAGCCATTCTTGGCTCAAAAACTGGTGCTATTGTTTGTATGATCGTCGCCTTCTTCCTACGAGGAGCAGGAAATACAATGTGTAATGTTCATGTAAATAGTGTTCGTCAAACGATCACGCCTGATGCTTTGAGAGGTCGTACCAACGCTGTCTATCGTCTACTGGTTAGTGGCGTAATTGCTATTGGCGCACTGCTTGGAGGTATATTAGGCCAGCAACTAGGGCTACAATTGACCTTGCTCGTGGGTGCGGTTGGCGTCTCGTCTTCCTGGCTATGGCTACTCTTTTCTCCACTTAGGCGATTACATCAATTACCAACAGGAGGACTTGACAGGACAATGTGCTAGTCGAGTGGACTTTACCAGACAGGGACAGAGCGTTGCCATGGCTTGCCGACATCTGCGACTTTTACATCACAGGATACAATGGAAAAAACTAGTTCACATCTCTCGTAAGCTATGTTATACTACACACAGAAAATACAATAATTATACAATATCTTTATGGTTGGAGAGCATCGTGCAACACTTTAGAACGCGGTCCTGTACCTGTCGTTACGTTCATAGAGGCAACGTAGAGTAGCTCAGCCCTCTATGAACGTTAACGCTTTGTGTCGTGCTCTTCAACAGAAATATTCACTACCTGTTTCCCTGTTTTCCGCACGTCTCCCCTGTCTGAGCTACTGAACTCTTCCCGATTTTCTTAGCAAGCAACTATTCCAGAGGAGATTTGCATAGTATGTCAACACCCACTCATAAACCAATATACCTATATAGTACGCTTAGTCGCAGTAAAGACCTGTTCACGCCGCTCAATCCTGCTCGAATCGGCATTTACGCATGCGGCCCCACCGTGTATAAAGATATTCACCTTGGCAACTTTCGCACCTTCATTATGACCGATTGGGTGCGCCGTATGCTCGAATACAATGGCTACAATGTGTTTCTGGTCAGCAACATCACCGACGTTGGACACCTGCAAAACGATACCGACGAGACCGGCGAGGACAAGTTAGAGCATGAAGCACGTTTGACTGGGCGTAATGCCTACGATATCGCGGCCTTTTATACGGAACAGTACCTGCGCGAC
>CAXTUE010000749.1:0-2137 GCA_964247355.1 uncultured Ktedonobacteraceae bacterium
TTATAAAGCAGGATGGACACCGTATATTATATGTAGTGGTAGATTCAGCGTAAAAGTGACGGACGCCCCTCGATTAATCTCACACGAAGAGGTACAAGACGCTGTAGTAGCAGGGCGTATTCAGGAGAAAGACGCGAAGGGCGCTGTAACAACATGGGATGTAGGGCTTGGTGCCGAATATATGCGCGAACAAGTGATTCAAATGGGCGTCTCGCCACAAGCAGTTTTCGTCGAGCAACAATCGCTTCATACACGCGAGAACGCGGAATTTGTTCTTGCGCTTCTGAAAAAATGTCATATGCAATCAATCATCTTAGTCACGTCTCCCTTTCACCAATTGAGAACGTATCTGACATTTGCAAAGGTGTTTCAACAAGACAACATCACAATCCTGAATTACTATGCCGAAACGAACGAGTGGCATCCCATATCGTGGTTTTTCTCCTCTAAGAACCGGAAGCTTGTAAAGAGTGAGATAGAACGTATAAAGCTATATCGCGAAAAAGGAGACCTACTTTAGTAGCCTTGTAGCTCAACTACCCCCAGCTTGTCACCTACCCACCTACGTGCTACCATATCCATGTCAATGCGTCCTCACTAGCGTAGAAAGTATTACGGACGATGGCACAATCATCAGAACAATGGTACAACCAGCAGGCGGTCGAACAACTCGCGCTCCATATTCCGTTTGAGCGCGACACCGCTACCAAATCTGAGCAAATAGAGATGTTACGTGGGCTTGTCATTCGCCACGGACGAACAATGGACCCACAATTATTTGGCTTCGAGGCCCGCACCGAACTGAAACGCCTGGGCCTGTGGAGCCGTATTGGACTCCAACATGAAGAATAACAACACGAGAAAAACTATCGTTATCACTGGCTGCTCAAGCGGCTTTGGCAGGCTCACCGCCCTCCAGTTAGCACGTCAGGGCTGGCACGTCTTCGGCACGGTACGTAAAGAGGGCGATAAAGAGAGCCTCGTCAACGAATTAGAAGACACATTTAAAGCAAACATGACCCCCGTTGTGTGCGATATCACGAACACCGAACAGGTCACGCACCTCGCGCAAACAGTCACAGAGACAACAACTCAGCTCGATGCTCTGCTAAACAACGCTGGTACTGCCTATGCCGCGCCACTGGAATTGCTCTCGCTGGAAGACTTGACGGCGCAATTTGATGTCAACGTCGTCGCACAGCTACGCGTCATTCAAGCACTGTTACCTCTTCTCAAGAGCGCGAAAGGCACTCTTATCAATGTCAGCAGTGTCAGTGGCAAGATTTCAACGCCTATGACGGGCGCGTATTCGGCGAGCAAGTTCGCGATGGAAGCCATCAGCGATGCGTTGCGGCTCGAACTCGCACCATTCGGTGTGCGCGTGGTGATTATCGAGCCAAGTTCCAGCCCAACCAATATCTGGCAAACCAGCATGAAACGTTCGCTCGAAAAGCTGGAGCCGCACCGCGTCGGCGAGTACGCGAAGCTGCTCAACACCTTCGAGAAACTCGCCAACGTCTTGAGCAAGCGCGGCTTCCCTCCCCAACGCTTCGTCGATACCGTCGTACGCATCCTTGCCAGCCCCAAACCAAAGATACGCTATGTGGTGCCAAACAGTGCAGGCGTAGAGGTCTTCCTGCGCCGCTTCTTGCCCGATAGCCTCTTCGATGCCCTGATACGCCGTTCCTTGCGCTGGTAGGACATAGAAATAAGGGGCCAGTGTGCCCCTGTCATGCTCCTACCTCACTTTCAGGTGGTCTTTTTCTTGTATGCGCCCGTCCTGGAAGATGAGGATTGTGTCTGCTATGTCCTGTGCGATGAGATGGTGCGTGATCATGAGCGTTGTGCGCCCTTGACGTAGCGACTGTATGGCGTGTAGCACCTGTTGCTCAGTGATGGCATCGAGGTTGACCGTTGGCTCGTCGAGCATAACAATTGGCGTGTCCTTGAGAAAGGCGCGCGCGATTGCCACACGCTGACGCTCGCCACCGCTCAAGCGCAAGCCTTGTTCGCCAACCTCTGTATCGTAGCCATGCGGCAACGTTTGCACAAACTCGTGGAGTTGGGCCTTGCGAGCCGCCTCGATCAACTCCTCCTCACTGGCCTCTGGCCGTGCAATCATTAAATTGCCTCGAAT
>CAXTUE010000750.1:0-2130 GCA_964247355.1 uncultured Ktedonobacteraceae bacterium
TTATGCTTACAGTGCGCCAGGATGAGCAGGACCGCATTCGTGGCCTTGATCTGGGAGCCGACGACTATATCGCGAAACCCTTCAATCCTCGCGAACTCCTTTCCCGTATTCGCGCGTTACTGCGTCGTTCGCTTATGCCACCACCTGCACGCAAAACAGAAATCGAAGTTGACCCCGATTTGAAAATCGACTTTGCGCGTCACGAAGTAATTGTGCGCGGCGCAAAAGTTGTCCTGCGTCCCACCGAATATCGTCTCTTGTACCATCTCGTCAATAATGCCGGTCATTTGCTCACTCACGAAACACTGCTCTCGAAAGTCTGGGGCCGCGAGTATCGCGATGAGGCTCATTACCTGCGTCTCTATATCACCTACCTGCGTCAGAAAATCGAGAAAGACCCGGCACACCCGAAATACATCCTGACCGAGCGCGGCGTCGGCTATAAGTTTAAAGAACTAGAATAGTGTATCAATTGTTTATGCCAATCTCTGCCTTTGGCAGAGATTGGCATAAACAATTGATACGTTATGAAAAGGAACGAATCATGAATAAAAAAGAGCGCGTCGATGCCGCCCTGCGTGGCGATCCTGTAGACCGCGTACCCGCAAGCATGTGGGGACACGATTTTGTGCGCGAGTGGAACGTGCAAACATTCACCGAGGCCATGATCGAAAACTTTACGCGCTATGACTGGGACTTTCTCAAAGTCAATCCACGTGCCTCCTATGCCGTGGAAGACTGGGGCGTGAAAGTCCGTCCCTCCGGCGAAAAGTATAAAGAGCCTGTATTCGAGAGCACACCCATCAGAACATCGTCCGATTGGCGCCGCTTACGTCCACTGGACCCTGACAGGGGCGTGTTAGGTGAGCAGCTAAAAGCGTTGCAGTTGCTCAATCACGCTGTTGGCTACGATGCCTATTTTGTCGAAACGATCTTCTGCCCCCTCGGTGTTGCCATGTACCTTGCAGGAAATAAAAGAGAGACGGTGCTACAAACGTTACGCGAGGAACGTTCGGCCATGCACTCGGCCTTGCGCGTAATCACCGAGACCATTACCACCTTTGCAATTGCCTGTATGGAGCGGGGAGCGAGCGGCATTTTTTATGCAACCAATAATTGGGCCAGCGCGAACGTACTCACCCCCGATCAATACCGTGAATTCGGCGAGCAGTACGACCTTGAGTTCCTGGATGCTATTAAGCGTGGCAGCAAGTGTACCATTTTACACAACTGCGGTTCACGCATCTTCTTCGATCAACTTGCCTCTTATCCCGTACAAGCCATTAGTTGGGATGCGAATGCCGAGGGCAATCCAAATCTCGCGGAGGGCAAAAAGCGTTCAGGCAAAGCCGTAATGGGTGGTATTAGCGAGAACACAACGCTCAAAAATGGTTCGCCCACTCAGGTACAGGAAGAGGTCGCGAAGGCACTCGAAATAACTGGTAAAAGACACTTCCTGCTGGCCCCCGGTTGCGCCATTCCTCCTGAGACGCCAGCAAAAAATCTGGATGCCATCCGACGCGCTCTAGCTTGACACGGTAGAGTCCATTCGCTATACTCGCACAAAGTTTGTTTCTGACAAAAGTCCTACAACTGCATTGAAATGTTGTATAGTAGAGTGTCTGATGCTCTTTTTATTAGAAGTAAAGAGATGGAGCAATATCGAACGATGCGCGCATACTCAGCAGGAGGCGTTGTCTTCAGAAGCACATCTCTGGATATTCCAGAACGAAATATCGCGCTCGGTTCAGATGTTGCTACACTATACAGTGAAGTGGAGCAGGTAAATGGAGTGGAGGTGGCCCTGGTAGGGCGCAGGCATGCTGGTATCTGGGCGCTACCCAAAGGAACTCCTCAACCGGGGGAGACAGTCGAGCAGGTCGCGGTACGTGAAGCGCAGGAGGAAACAGGTCTCCAGGTTCGGCTGATTGCCTATATCGGCACTATCTCATACACGTTTGTGCGCGACTCAGTACGCTACCACAAACAGGTACGCCACTACTTACTGGAAGCCATCGGCGGAGATACCTCCCTGCATGATGCTGAGTACGATGTGGTGCGATGGTTTTCCCTGCATGAGGCTGGCCGACATCTCACCTATCAAAACGAAGTACACATTCTTTATCAAGC
>CAXTUE010000751.1:0-2127 GCA_964247355.1 uncultured Ktedonobacteraceae bacterium
ATACACGACATATCGTGTATGGGAGGGGCATTCCCCTTGCGGGTGCCCTGGCCTTACCACATATATTTCTTGCATTAACGCTAAGAGCAATGCTTGACAATCTTTGTGCAAGCTGGCACAATCGGCACAGTATCGAAACGAGGAGAATGCAAACGCGTGGTACAGTCAATTCCTTCAGATGAAGAGCAATCAGCTTCAGCACAGGCCACTCGCGTCGCTTTTCAAGGCGAGCGCGGTGCCTATGGCGATGAAGCCGTGCGAGCATATTTCAAGAAAGTTACTGCAACGGCAGTAGAGCCTGTTCCCTATCGCGGCTTCAGCGAGGTCTTTCGTGCCGTTGCTGCGGGCGAGGTCGATTTTGGTCTGGTTCCGGTCGAAAATTCGCAGGCGGGCAGCATCAACGATGTGTACGATCTCTTGCGCCAACACGACCTTTTCGTGATTGGTGAGATCGGCCACCCAGTCAATCACTGCCTACTCTGCTTGCCTGGACAAACGCTGAGCGATATCAAGCGCGTTATTTCACATCCGCAAGCCTTGGCACAAAGCGATGTTTTTCTGCGCGAACTTGGTGTGGAGATCGTCGCGACCTATGATACCGCCGGTAGCGCGAAGATGATTCGCGAGGAACAACTCGAAGGCGTGGCAGCAGTTGCTGGTCGGGGAGCTGCCGAACTGTATGAACTGGAGATATTAGCCAGCAACATCCAAACCATAAAAGACAACTTTACACGTTTTATCGCGCTTGGTCGCGAACCCGTGCCACGCCGCAACGGACACGCAAAAACGATGCTCGTTATGGCTACAGCACACCAACCCGGCTCACTCTATTCGTGTCTCGGCGTACTCGCTCACAACAACATCAATGTGCTCAAGATAGAGTCGCGTCCCTCGCGCCAACGTGCGTGGGAATACGTCTTCTACCTCGATTTCGAGGGCCACCGCGAAGACCCAGCCGTGCGCGCCGCCCTCGCTGACCTTGCAAGTCACACAACATTTTGCAAAGTCCTCGGCTCTTTTGAAAGTGGGTTGTAAACACATACAACAAAACATGCGCAATGGTTGTGCCATTGCGCATGTTTTGTTGTATGTATTTATCTTTTTACCTTAAGCGTATTCACAAAATTCGCCGCAAGCGTTTCGTATCCTTCGGCGTAGTATTCCTCGACACGGCCTAAGTCACAAAGCGTGGTCAGGCTGGAGTCGATGGGTAACTGTGCCAGCAGGGGAGCACCGGTCATACCAACGAGTTCAGCACCATTGCTGGGTCCGAAAATCTCGTAGCGTTCACCGTTAGGGGCCTCGAAGTACGACATGTTCTCGACGACACCGACGATGACGCCCTTGAGTTGACGCACCATGTTGATACACTTCATCACAATCATTGTCGCGAGCATCTGTGGTGAAGTCACAATGACAATGCCATCAACGGGCAACGATTGTAACACGGTCATTGGCGCATCGGATGTGCCGGGAGGCAAGTCCACCAGCAGGTAGTCCAGATTGCCCCACGACACATCGCTGTAGAACTGCTTGATCGCGCTGGATATCATCGGGCCACGCCACACCACGGGATCGCTATCTTTCTCAAGGAACATGTTCATCGACATAACCTTGATGCCGCCCTTGCTCACCAACGGCTCAATGCCACCATCAGCAGACTTTCCAGGTTGCCCTTTTGTGCCAAACATACGGGCGATACTTGGGCCGGTGATATCGCCGTCAAGTATGCCAACACGTTGGCCCTGACGCCGTAGCGAGACGGCAAGCAGACCTGTTACAAGCGACTTACCAACACCACCTTTGCCGCTCATAATGGCGATTACCTGCTTGATTTTGCGCTCTGCTGGCGCGGGAGACATCTGTAGTGGAACGCCACGTCCAACAGGAGCCTTCTTGGGCGCAACCGAGATAGGTTCGTTATTGATGACCGCGTTAAGGTCCTTCAACAACATGTCTTGCTTCTCTGGTGTGAAGCGATGGGTACGAGCACCGCCTGCCACACTTTCTCGTGAGCCAACCGCACATGCGGTACACGGCAAACCGTGTCCATGGAACACCTTGACCGTCGCCGGATATTTGCTCACGACATCATGAATAATCATATCGGCACTAATTGTTTCCGCC
>CAXTUE010000752.1:0-2123 GCA_964247355.1 uncultured Ktedonobacteraceae bacterium
GATCTTGCCAGTCATACCTATCTCGGCGGCCTTCCTGTTCCTTCGGATGCCGCATACCCAAAACCTACAGCGTATCAGGGTTATACGAGCATGGGCATCTGGATCAGCCCTAATGGTCAGAAGCACCTGGACGTGGTACGTAAATTCGTACAGTATATGTTCTCCCCGAAGATCATCGGAGAGCAAGTTGCTACCGGCATGATTCCAACCGTGACAAATGTGCAAGTTGCTAGCAATGTCAATCCTTTGCTGAAGCAAGCCACCACACAATTAGACTCGCGCGTTTCGTATGTCGCCACCAATGATCCGTACGTGCCTGGTAACGTCCAGTCGAACATCGTTCGTGCTACTGCCCTTGCCTACACAAAGGGTCAGAATAGTACGCAGATTTGTCAGGCATTAGAAGGAGCTTACAAGAAATGAGTTCTGTATTCGATGTGGACACGCAAGGTTCGGTTGCTTCACTTGTTGAAGCCAGTGCTACCCGCAAAACATCGAGTAAAGAGCCACGCAATGTGTCGTCATCTTCCAAAAGAAGATGGCGGCGCAACCTGATTGCGCTAGTTCTCTTTACTGCACCCGCAATTATCTGGTATCTCGTCTTTATGGTTGGCCCGTTTATCAGCATGTTCTATTACAGCACACTGGACTGGGGCGGCATACTGGAAACACAGTATTTTGCTGGCCTGCACAACTACACCTATATGTTCAGCGACCCGACATTTTACATCGCGACCCGCAACACAGCGATTCATATAGGGGTTGTGCTACCAATTCTCGTTCCTATCTCGTTTCTGCTTGGCTACTATCTAAGTTTGCGACCACGTGGCTATCAGTTCCTGAACATCGTGTGCTTCACTCCTACGTTGATGTCGGCGGCTGCGGCGACCATGTTGTTCATTGGTATCTATGCTCCCCAATGGGATCATCAATGCACTCCTGAACATCGTCGGCTTGCATGCTCTCACACACCTTTGGAACGCCGATACATCGACGGCTCTTGGTTCAGTGATTGCTATTAACCTGTGGGGGGGCATTGGTTTTTGCGCCGTCGTATTTTCCGCACGTCTTTCAGGTGTCTCAGCAGAACTCTACGAGGCCGCTGAAATCGATGGTGCCACGCACTGGGAAAAAATACGGCTGATCGCTTTTCCTATGATTCGCGATTTTGTCGGTGTGATGACTATGCTGCAGTTTCTGGGACTTCTGCTGGGGTCAGCGCAAACCGTCCTATTGCTTACAAATGGTGGCCCTGGCACATCCTCAACAACTCTTGGTTTCATGTTGTATAACGAGGCTTTTGTCACTTCGCACATCGGCTATAGCCAGGCAATCGGCGTGTTTCTGTTTGTTGTCGGTCTACTAGGTATGCTTCTGATTCGCCAGCTTTTCCGTCCCGCCTACTAGCCGCTCTACGAAAGGATGTATACGTATGGCAAGTATAGCCGTTCAGCAGCACTCTGCTGTAAAACACCCACGCAAAAGAAGCGCAAGTTCGCTGGTATGGACATATATAGTGCGGTCACTCGTCGTGCTCTATGTCCTCATCATCCTGCTTCCGATCTATTACCTGATTATCTCGGCCTTCAAAACGAATAACCAGATTTTTATACAGCCATTGAACTTACCAACTTCGTTCTCGCTCGACAACTTTTTCAGGGCACAGGACGATGCTAACCTCATCTCTGCTATGGGAAACTCCGCCTACATTACGATTGGTGCGGAGTTACTTACGCTCGTGCTAGCTCTTCCGGCTGCCTATGCAATTGCCCGCATCCCTTTGAAAGGCGCGGTAATAATCGAGCGTGCCTTTAGCCTCGGATTTTTGATTCCGGGTTTCGCGGTCCTCTTACCTACATTTTTGCTCTCGATCCAGTTAGGATTGTTTCACTCTACACTCTTTTTGATTCTCTTCTATCCGGTGGCTGCTTTACCTCTCACCGTAATATTGATGGCGCAGTTTATGCGGAATATTCCGTTTGAGATAGAGGAGGCGGCAGTGGTTGATGGTGCCAACCGACTGACCATTTTGCTGCAACTCATCATACCGTTGTGCGTCCCTGGTATTGCTACAGTTCTGATTCTCAATTTCCTGAGTTTCTGGAATGAATATATCTTTGCAC
>CAXTUE010000753.1:0-2122 GCA_964247355.1 uncultured Ktedonobacteraceae bacterium
TGGGCAACCAGGGAGTCGAACCCTGAACCTAACGATTAAGAGTCGTGTGCTCTGCCATTGAGCTAGTTGCCCTATCTGGAACACACTGATAATAACATAGGGTACAATATTCGTCAAGCTAGATTTCGTAGTCTTTTGCCCATCTCACATTCTTTTCTTGTCTATGTTTTGTGAATTTTTCATACTTCTGGTTGCGATACCTCATACCGATTAGCCTTTTTCTCCTACGTTTCATGCTGTTTCATGCTTATTCATATAAGAATACGCTAATATGCAGGACAAGAACGATTTAGTTGAACACAGGGAAAGTCCTGTTTCGTTTGTTTGTTTAGCAGAGGAGAAGTACAGCGTGTACAACTTGCAGAATATGCGCTCCAAAAATCAGCGCATTCTGGGGTATTTTCAACAGCATCGAGTGGCAAGTATTGTGGCCGGGCATGTAATTGTGGCATCGCTTCTCGGTATGATTCTGCTCAGCAGTGCATTTGGCTCAACATTATTTGGGGCGTCCGCGAACGCTCCCTGCTCTAGTAGCGACTCGACCTACATGGTTGTCAGTGGTGATACGCTTGGGTCCATTGCCAATCGCTATCACGTTTCATGGCAAAGTCTGGCAACCTACAACAGGATTGGCAATGCCAATGTGATCTACATCAACGAGCATGTGTGCGTTCCTGGTAAGCATGTTGCCAGTGGTGGTGGAAGCGGCCAAACGGGAGTCACGAAGGCGCCCACGCTCGACTCGAACGCGCCACGTGGCTCAGCTAATTCATATCCTTATGGACAATGCACATGGTATGCCAGCCAGCGTTTCTATCAGCTTCATGGCTTCTTCGTGCCGTGGAGCAACAATGCTAACGCATGGCAATGGACGGCTCGTGCTTACGACTACGGTTGGCACGTGTCCAGTCAACCTTCCGTTGGTGCAATCGTTGATCTACAACCATATGTACAGGGGGCATACAATCTTGGGCATGTGGGCGTGGTTGAGCAGGTGCTTCCCGATGGCTCTGCTATCGCGACCAACATGAACTGGGGCATCTATCCGTGGCTAGTCTCTCAAATCCACGTCTCTCCAGGCTACGGCGTAACCTTTATCTCTTACTAGATTTGTAACAGAACAAGAATGTTGCGCGCAGGCAAACCAAAGGGGCAAAAAAATTTTGTTTTTAAAAAAACAAAAATAATCCCCCCCGATCACAACCCACCGCGCAACATTCTTGTTCTGTTACAAATCTACTTCAGAAAACGAAATTTCAGCTATCTCCTCTTCTACGTCAAGTATTGCTTCTTCCCCAAATAGGGAATGTGTCATCAGCCAGTGTTGGCAATCGAATACCTCTTCGTCTTGTTGAACCGCAAATCGTGTATAACTGCCATTCTCCTGCAACATGTGCGTATTGACTGTATCTTGTAGATAAATCTGCAATATCTTTTCGTAGATGACACCACGAAGTTCAGTTGACTCAATGGGAAAGAGCGTCTCGACACGTTTGTCGAGGTTGCGCTGCATCAGGTCGGCACTACCAAGATAGACCTCTGGCTGGCCATTGTTGCCGAAGTAGTAGATGCGGCTGTGCTCAAGGAAGCGTCCAACAATGCTGCGGACACGAATGTTGTCGCTGACACCCTGCACACCGGGTCGTAAACTACACATGCCGCGAATAATCAAGTCGATGTCTACGCCAGCCTGTGATGCACGATACAGGAGTTGAATCATGTCTGGATCGGTCAAGGCGTTGAATTTAAAGATCAGGCGTCCATTGCCGTATTGCTTGTGTAGTTGTATCTCGCGCTCGACAAGCTGCGCAAATTTGGGACGCAGTTCAGTTGGAGCTACAAGCAACGTATTATAGGTTGTGCCGCGCGAAAAGCCTGTGAGCGAGTTGAAGAGGTTTGTTGCATCAACTCCAAGATGACGCTCACAGGTGAAGAGGCCAAGGTCCTCGTAAATCTTTGCGGTTGATGCATTATAATTGCCTGTACCCAGATGGAGATAACGTTGTAAGCCGTCGTCCTCTTTACGCACCACGAGCGCGACCTTTGCATGCGTTTTGAGTGTGAACGAGCCAAAGACGACATGCACACCCGCCTTCTCCAATTCACGCGCCCAGCCTATATT
>CAXTUE010000754.1:0-2103 GCA_964247355.1 uncultured Ktedonobacteraceae bacterium
TAGACCAAAACCACTTGCACCAGAGAAGAAAAGCAAGCACGGTACCTTTTCAGGTGTCTTTGTGCCAACCACCCTGAACGTGCTCAGCATTCTCATGTTTCTCCGTTTTGGCTTTATCCTTGGACAAAGCGGTGTTATTGGTATGCTGGGTAAGTCGGTTACGGCGCTCGAAGATTGCTATCGCCTTCCCAAATTCGATGGGTACCGCAAATCATGTCATTAACTCTGCGCCAGCTATGCTAACTGCTTGCTATCTCATCAACCTGGTGACCACTCTCTCAATCTCCGCAATTGCTACAAACGGCGTCGTTCGAGGAGGTGGTGCTTACTACCTGATTTCTCGATCTCTTGGTCCCGAGTTTGGTGGCTCAATTGGCATTGTGTTTTATCTGGGCTTTACGCTAAACACGGGTTTGAATGCCGTGGGTCTGGTAGACTGTCTAACCCAAAATTTTGGAACAATTTCTGGGAGATGGTATAGTTGGCTGCCCGAAGGATTCTGGTGGAACTATCTCTGGGCCACCGTTAGCCTCATCACTTGCACACTGATCTGTCTTGCCGGTAGTGGCGTTTTCGCCAGAGCCAGCAACGGCCTCCTTGCTGTATTGCTACTTTCTACCCTCAGTATCCCGCTTTCTGCTTTGATTACGAAGCCATTCGAGAGTCGTAAGGTGGGAACACAGTTCACTGGGCTCAGCGCACAGACTCTGAAAGGCAATCTGCTGCCGCATTTCACCAAGGGCGCTGCAGGTAGCGAACTTCCAGGCAAGGAGACTTATCAAGATTTGTTTGGTATTTTATTTCCTGCCACAGGCGGAATCTTCGCGTCAGATTCCTTCAAATTTCCCTGTTGACTATTAAACGTTGAGCTCATTCGTGGAGTCTAGTGGTGCGAGCATGTCCGGCGATCTCAAGAATCCTAGCAAGGCTATTCCTAAGGGCACATTGGCTGGGTTGGCCGTGACGTTTGGACTCTATTCGATCGTCATTCTCTCAATGGCGGCTAGTGTTACACGAGCCTCTTTCTACAGGAACACTAACGTCATTCAGGATGTCAGTAGGCTGTTGATCAGCGGTTTAGAGTATTATGCTAACTTTTAAATAGACCAACATATTTGCGCCTTTGATTATCCTCGGAGAGTTCGCGACGTCTTTTTTCTCGTCCTTGATGGGCGTCATTGGATCTGCAAAACTACTTCAAGCACTTGCGCGTGATTCCCTTCTGCCCGGTCTCTCAGCGTTCAGCCAAGGGACGAAGAAGACGGACGAGCCCACTCTCGCTATCCTCATCACGCACGTTGTAGCTCAGTTTACAATGTTGTTGGACATCAACCGAATAGCCTCATTTGTCACGACCTCCTATTTGACCACTTTTCTCTTCACCAACCTTGCCTGTTTTCTCCTGAAGGTCAGCTCGGCACCGAATTTTCGCCCATCGTTCCACTACTTCAACTGGCAGACGGCTGCTGCCGGGGCTATTGTCAGTGCGCTGACCATGTTCTTCGTGGATGGCATCTTTGCGTCTGGCTGCCTTGGAATACTTGTGCTCCTATTTCTCCTCATTCATTACACCACCCCTCCCAAGTCATGGGGTGACGTTGGTCAAAACCTGATATATCATCAAGTCCGCAAGTATCTCCTCCGCCTTCGTCAAGAGCATGTCAAATACTGGCGGCCACAGATACTACTGTTGGTCAAAAACCCTCGCAGTCAGTACCAGCTCGTCCAGTTCTGCAATCATATGAAGAAAGGCGCTTTGTACGTCCTTGGGCACGTTATTGTTTCGCAAAATTTTGAGGCTGATGTGGACGAGGCTCGGAGGCAACAAGATGCATGGACGAAATATGTCGACGTGGCAAAGATCAAGGCCTTCGTCAATATCTCCGTATCTCCTACAGTGGAGTGGGGGTTAAGGAATATTGTACTAAGCGCTGGTCTGGGTGGCATGCGACCGAACATTACTGTTCTAGGGTTTTATAACAGCGCGAGACTTAAAGACGAGGAGATATCGCTGGCAGTAGCCAGCTCGGGGAACACACCATCACCTTGGAAAGGCGGGCAAAACGAAATATGTTCAAATCAATTTGAGAGTGAAAACGGTGC
>CAXTUE010000755.1:0-2098 GCA_964247355.1 uncultured Ktedonobacteraceae bacterium
ATACTCGTCGATGCCCATACGGTCCAGCGTATCCTGTACCACACGCTCGATATGCTGACCCGCAATGGTTAGATTGCCATTAATCAATCCTATGTAATCGCCTTCGCGCACACGCACACCACCAATTTGTACGGTGCGTACCGCCGTCGTGATTTCCGCCGTTTGAATATGTTGCGCCGCTTCCGTCATCGCCTGACAGTTCTCTTGAAAGTCCGCGTCATAGTTGAAGCTTAGAAGCGCTGCGATACCCTGTGGCAATGTGTCGCTCGGCACCACAAAGACCTCTTTTTTCGTCAAGCTCACGACCTGCTGCGCGCTGAGAATGACGTTACCATTGTTTGGTAGAATAATCACTCTATCGGCAGGTGCAGCCTCGACAGCCGCCAGCAATTCTTCGATGCTCGGATTCATGGTCTGCCCGCCGGACACAATGGCGTTGACGCCCATTTCTTGAAAGACACGCTCAAAGCCTGCACCGGAGACAACGGCCACGGTCGCGATACGCAATATCTCTTTCTGCCCATCTTCCGCATGTTCAGCCTCGCTCGCTGCCGCATAACTGAGGCTCTGGGCTTGCAGGTTCTCTATGTTGATATCCATCAAGCTACCACGGCTGACCCCATAGTCGAGAATTTTCCCTGGCGTTGCCGTATGTGTGTGAACCTTGAGCAGCTTTTCATCGCCCGCCACAACGGTCGAGTCGCCGCCCATGTCGATGATCGTCTGCCGAATGCTCTCTACATCCAGCTTCTCGCCATGCAGCAGGAAAACAACTTCGTAGCCGAATTCCTCCTCAACGGTGACGCGACCCTTCTTTTGATGTGTCTCAGCCTGCGGTTTTGCTTGTACGGGTGTTTCGGGCAACGTCAGCATTGCGCCCGCCTCGCCACGAATATAGCGCCAAATGCCCTCTAAAATGGTACAAAAGCCTTGCCCACCTGAGTCAACAACTCCAGCTTGCTTCAGAGTTGGCAATAGATCGGGCGTACGCGCTACGGATTGACGCGCGGCAATTACCGCCTCTTGCATCAGACCAACAAGGTCGTCGCCACGTTCCGCGCTTAACTTCGTGGCCTCCGCCGTTTCACGCACAACTGTAAGAATAGTGCCCTCAACGGGCTTAATGACAGCACGATAAGCAAGACGTGAAGCCTCTTGAAAAGCATTGGCTAAATCGCTGGCACTAAATGTGCTCTTCTTATCGAGTCCCTGTGCCAGTCCACGCAGAATTTGCGAGAGAATAACACCAGAGTTACCACGCGCCCCTAGCAACGCGCCATGCGCAATCTTGGCGGCAACCACGCCCGCCAGCGACTCGGTACTGTTCTGAATATCGCGCACCGCTGCTTGCATCGTCGCGGACATGTTTGAGCCGGTGTCTCCGTCCGGCACGGGAAACACGTTGAGGGCGTTGATGGTCTCACGGTGTTCTTCTAACCACGCCGCACCCGCTACAATGGCCTTTTTAAGGTCTTGACCGTCAAAGACACTGATACGCCGGGGTCGATGCCGTAATGGAGTACGCGATGACTGTTCCTGCATGATTGCTCCCTATACTACTTTTTTTCCTGCCGCAGACCCTGCACGTTCACATTGACCTGGGCCACTGGTACGCCTAACATCTTTTCCGTCGAGTATTTGACGCTACTCATGATGTTGTGCGCGATCTCCGATATGCGTAATCCGTATTCCAGCACGACATAAATCTCAAGAATGATCTGATCGTTCACCAGGCGCACCTGCACGCCCGAATTGCTCTGCTCATCCGACAAAAGAATCGCCTGTCCATTACCACGAAGACGGGGCGACGCGATGCCCACAACACCATAGCACTCACACACCGCCTGCACTGCGATACTGTGAATGGCGTTGGGCAGAACCTCTATTTTTCCCAGAGGACGGACTCCTTGCTGCATTGAAAGCGCGGACGATTTAGGCATAGACTTCTCAACTTCTATGGACGTGATAATGATGTTTCACAAGCTATCCTGGAGACCGTAGGGACCGCATTCATCACGTCCGTTTGCCGACATGAGAGACCAGAGACGGACGTGATGAATGCAGTCCCTACAGGCTAGTTTGTGAAACATCATAATTA
>CAXTUE010000756.1:0-2095 GCA_964247355.1 uncultured Ktedonobacteraceae bacterium
TTGCTGCATTGCAGCAAGCGGTACCTTATTTTTATTCTATTGCTTCCGACCTTTGAGCAAGGCTACATCGTGTTTGAAACTATCGAGGTGTCCATCAGAGCGGCGCGTTACGTCGAAGTACTTTTGGGTATGCTCGTCGCTTGTGAGGAACATTTGCTGCAGAGCGGCTTTCTCATTGGCGGGGGTCTGTGAACGTTTTGTCCAGTCGTCAAATTGGAGGGCGGTGTGGAAGATTTCTTCGTGTTCAAGTTGTAAACCTGCGTCCGTGAAAAAACGTCGCCATTCCTCGATGGTCCAGGAGCGAACGTGTGAGGCATCGCGTCGACGTTCGACAGTATCCAAGAAGGTGTCGAGTTTGGGGTCGCTGGGCGCGATACTGTCGATGAGCAGAAACACGCCCTGTGGCTTGAGGACGCGGGCAATCTCTTTGACGGCCTGTGCGACATTGGGAAAGTGATGCGGGGCGATGCGGCAGGTTACGCGGTCAAAGCTGGCATCCGCGAAGGGCAATTGTTCGGCGTCTGCTACCTGAAAATCCGCGTTGGTCACGTCTTGACCTGTGAGATAGGAACGCGCTTGTTCGAGCATACGTGGCGTCAGGTCGGTTACAGTAATATGGGCAACATGTGGTGCGACCGCGAGTGCTGTATGACCCCCGCCCGTGGCGACATCAAGTGCTTGCTGATCTGGTTGCCATTCGCCAATTGCTATCAAGCGTGTTAAATCTTCGCCGCCGCGATGCGAGAAACTGGTAACGTATCCTTCTGCTGTACGACTGAAATACTCCTGTACCTGATTTTTTTTGTCCTGACTACTCTGGGTCATTGATTCTTCCTTTCATGAGAAACATGTTACGCGTTATCTTGGGACTGCCAGTGCTCAAATTGCACCGGTCCTGTATAGCCGAGATCGGTGGAAGCGCGATGCGCGGCTTCGCACACGAGTGGGATGAAGAGTTGGCGTTGTTTTGCCGATAGACGTATTGATGGAGCGGTCAGCGCGATTGCACCGGCGATATTTCTTTGTGCATCGAAGAGCGGCGCGGCAAGAGCGGCAACACCGGAGGCACGTTCAGCATCGCTTGTGGCCCAACCGTTTTGCTGTACCTGCTCCAGCTGCCTTATCAAAGCGAGCTTATCAAAAGCAGAAGTGCTGGAAAAGCGCGATATACTGCTATCAACGAGCTTGTCGCGTTCAGGTGCTGGAAGCCATGCAAGCAGTACCTTGCCAGCAGCGCCGAGATGCAAGGGAAGCGGTGCGCCTATTGCCGCAAATGGACGTAGGCTATGTGAACTACGTACGGTTTCGAGCACGATGCGGACCTCTCCGTGCCGGACGTGCAATTCTGCGTTCTCGCCTGTTTGTTCGTTGAGCCAGCGCAGGTGGGGAAGCACTTGTTCGCGCAGATCGATGCCCTCCGCTACCAGCGCGCCGAGATGCATAAGTGTCATGCCGAGTCGAAAGTGTTGAGCGTCCTTTTCCAGGATGCCCTGTTCGCTCATGGCTTGACAGAGGCGATAGACCGTTGGAAGCGGGAGTTGTGTGCGCTTGGAAATGTCCTGTGGCGACAGAACTGTACTTCCCTGCGTAAACGTGTGCAAAATTGCCATGACCTTATCAAGCACACCGACATCTGTTTTCCGCTCGTCTGTCATATCTTGCTCGCCTCTTTTGGGTATTCCATATATTGGAATGTGATCTATTATATGGAAAGTATGCAATAAAAGAATGCGTTTGTCAAGGTTATCTTCTCAGATTTCTTTGCTCGCTTGCTAATGTGTTGCAATTTTGTTTAGATGTGAAGTGATAGCGACGATAAGTAACGAGATAAAGATTATCATCACTCCTACAAAGGCCAGCTGCCTGACCGCAAGCCAGCGTAGGGCTAGACCACCTATAGCAGACCCGCCAGCAATACCCAGATAGAGGGCTGAATTATTGAGTGCAAGGATCACGTTGGCATGTTCTGGTGCAATGTTCAATAGGCGTTGTTGTTGAGGAATAAAAAGCAGAGCAAAGCTCATACCCCAAACTATGAGAATGAGTACAGAACTTTTGAACGTAGTTGTGACAAAAGGAAGGACCAGTTGAACTA
>CAXTUE010000757.1:0-2088 GCA_964247355.1 uncultured Ktedonobacteraceae bacterium
CGGGTTTGTGGTTATTTGGGGAATGTGTGTTGTAGTGACTTTTTGCGAGATTATGGTTTATGAATGGGGAGAGAGAACCAGAAGGTGGAACCGACGCCAGGGATGCTTTCGATGCCGACATGTCCACCTTGCCGTTCGATGAGGGTACGACAGATGTGCAGGCCAAGGCCGAGGCCCACGCCGGAGCCGGTTTTTACGGTGACGTTTTCGACACGATAGAAGCGTTCCCAGATGTGTTGTTGTTGTTCAGGAGTGAGTCCTGGCCCAGCATCACATACGGAGACACGCACGACGCTATTGTCGAGTGTTTCCAGGCATACATCCACGGCTTTCGTACTCTCCGAATATTTGAGGGCGTTAGACAGGTAGTTGTTGAGAACCTGGTCCAGGCGATCTGCATCGGCCATGACATAAATAGGATGTGCAATGGTTTCAAGGCGAATAGGGCGCGGGGCAACGATAGAAGCTTGATCCGTGATGGTGCGACTCACGATAGAGGTGATGTTGCAGAGTTGTATGCGCAGTTCCAGCTTATTGGCATAGATACGCGAGACATCCAGCAGGTCGCCCACGAGACGGTTTTGTACCTCGACCTGTCGCGAGGCACGATCTAGCATGCTCTGCAGAAGTTCCAGACGTGGAAGAAGTTGTTTGTTTTCTGTATTCTCTTCGGTAAGGCGTTTCACCTGACGTTGTGCAAGCTGGATGTTGGCTTTAATTGAGGTGAGTGGTGTTCTGATTTCGTGGCTTGCAATGCCCATAAATTCGTCCATGCGCCGATTCGCTGTATCTAACGCAAGAGCATTTGCCTGTGCTTCGGCTCGTTCTTGAACGAGTCGCTCACGCTCGACGACGAGGGTTGCCAACTTTGCCACGGCTTTTGTCAGTGCAATATCGCGTTGTGTGTAGTGCTGATAACGGCCTCCATGATCTAGTGCAAGTACGCCGATGAGTGATGAACCTAGAATCATCGGCGCGAGCAGCATAGTCTGAATGCCATAGGGATTGGGTTGCTCAGATAACGGGGGTTGCGTCATATCGACGACGATCACATTGTTCGCGTATAAGCTTGCATTCAGTTCGGGGTCATGAATCTGTTCACTAAGTAAATAGTCAGAACGTCGTTCGCGCCATGCTTGTTCTTGTTCGGGCGAGAGACCTACAACTGCTGATGAGCGTAAGGCATGTGTGTGGGGATTTACAAGTGTGATGCTGACGCGTTCACAATCCAGGACGCTGCGAATAAGTTCGGCCAGACGTTGCGCGACCTCTTTATCGGGAACAGGAGTTGCGACATTCGGCGCACTCTGTTCGTCAGGACGCTGTACAAGTTCTTCCGCCATGCGCAAGAGAGCTTCCAGGGCATCCTGTGTACGAAGTTCCATACGGTGTCGTTCGGTAACATCGCGAAGAATCAGTACGCCTCCCTGAATGGTATTATTCTGGTCATAGGTAGGTGCCCCTGTCACATTGAGGTAGAGTTCGCGTCCGTCGAGTGTGCGAATTCTCACGTCCATCATGCTGTCACCAGTGAGCGTTTCCCCTGCTAGAATACGATGAACAGGGTGCTCCTCTTCGGGTAAAGGTGTTCCATGCTCGTCGCGCAGTTGAAGTTGTTGCCCACGGTCATCTGGTGAAAGCTGTTTGTGAACGGGAAGCGTATCGAGTCCAATTAATTTGCGAAATGCATGGTTAGTGTGTAAAATACGCCCATCCTTATCATAGACATGAACGCCATCAGTCATCGCCTCAAAGACGGCGGCAAAGTCTCCTTGCATAAGTTGGATGGCAGGCGTGTTTCTATCTTCTGTGCTTTTTGCTACTAAATTGTTTTTGTTTTCAAGGTCCATAACTACAACGATTGCCTCCCTAAACATAACATATCGGGCATCTGCTATGTTTCTATCCAATTTGCATATATCACAATAACGTATTGTAAATAGATCGTCAAGCACGGCATGTAGTGGCTAGAGCCTTTTGGTTTCCCCGAATTGCATCTTTCTCAGTATATGCGTTGGGTAGGGACCGGATTAAAAACGTGAGTGTGGGGATGGGTGAGGGCCCAAACGGCGGGGTGTAATGGGGGGC
>CAXTUE010000758.1:0-1317 GCA_964247355.1 uncultured Ktedonobacteraceae bacterium
CCCATGTACTGTAGAGCACGTTCGTAGCCTTGCCGCTTGAGCACATCCTGTTCGGCGTTGGGATCGGGAACCGATGCCGTTACGTCGGCAACCATGCCGGGATTGTTGCCCCATGTCACTTGCGGCCCCAGTTCTTCAACATTGATGTCGTAGACACTATCAAATTTCGCATCAGCATCGCTTGCAAGTTGTCGCCACGCAGCTACGGCCTGCTCAAACTGTTCGCCCTGTGGTGCATAGCGGCGTCCCTTAATATAAGCAAACGTAGTATCGTCGGGCGCAACCATACCGGCGCGCGCTCCCGCCTCAATCGCCATATTGCACAGCGTCATACGCCCATCCATCGAGAGGTTGCGGATGGCCGAGCCGCTAAACTCGATGACGTGACCCGTACCGACACCCGTACCAAGCTTACCGATGATGCCTAACGCAAGGTCCTTCGCGGTAACGCCGGGAGCCAGTGTGCCCTCGACGCGAATGTTCATGGTTTTGGGCTTCTGCTGCAACAAACATTGCGTCGCCAACACGTGCTCAACCTCGCTGGTGCCGATACCAATCGCGAACACGCCCAACGCGCCATGTGTCGAGGTATGTGAGTCGCCACACACAAGCGTCATACCGGGGAGCGTGATGCCCTGTTCAGGTCCGATGATATGCACGATCCCCTGTCGCTCGTCGTCCATATCGAATAGCGTGAGATCAAAATCGACGGCGTTCTGCTCCATCGTGGTGATGCACAATTCGCTATCTCGGTCTACCACGTTGAGCAACTTACGCCCCTGCACCGTTGGGACGTTGTGGTCAAGCACGGCAATCGTTGCATCAGGCCGTCGCACGGGAAGATGCGCAAGGCGCAAACCAGAAAACGCCTGTGGCGAGGTCACTTCATGGACAAGGTGACGATCAATATAGAGTATTGCCAACTCCCCCGGCATATCGCGCACAACATGCGCATCCCAAATTTTGTCGAACATCGTTTTTGACATAGCAGAGACTCCGTAAAATACTCACACAACGTACACAGTTGTGCTGTGGTCGTAAAGAAGATACCCTATTGTATCTTGTGCAGAATGCATTTTACAACTAGCACAGGCGGGATTTCCTTCATGTTGGCCCAGCCAACCTCTAAAAGCTATCAATTTGGCCCAAATAACTACTTTTGTGCAATCACGAGATACCGATGTTCATTTGTAACAAACCCTCTGGCATCCACATTGCCTTTAAGCATGTTATTAAATACGGCTGCACTCTTGAGCATTATATTCCCCACAAGGTCCGCATGTAGCATATCTAATGCTTGCAACCAGAAGACTAAAG
>CAXTUE010000758.1:1327-2082 GCA_964247355.1 uncultured Ktedonobacteraceae bacterium
ACAATATATTCCACATCATATTCCATAAACGCTAATAGCTTGAACCCTGCTTTTCTTACCTCATCTGCTGCAATGACAGGAGTAGTTGTGTCTTGACGAAGAAATTGCTTGATGTTCAGCATGTTCCTCTCACCTACTTGTTGCGTAATAAAATATCCTTTACCTTGTAAGTGACTATGTATAACCTGTAGGTCAAGAGGAGCATGACGATTGAGAATAACATCAAATATTTCCTGCGTATGCGTGAGTTTCTCCGAATCTTGATAAAAAGCTAAATTTTTTACCTCTTTTGCGTTCTCCCGTGCAACTTTTATCATTTCGGGGTCAACGTCCACACCCGTTCCTTGCTTGAAATGCGCTGCAAGTTTCATGAAATTCTCCCCGCCTCCCGTTCCAATGTCTAATACGAAGTCCTCATGCTGCACATATAAAGCTACTACATCTCCATATTTCCACGGCACAGGTTGCCGCTCTACGTTCATACGAGAAAAGTCCCACCCCCTTCTCGCCGTAGTAGAAGCTAGTAGTTCACGAAATTCTTGCTCTGAATACGCTTGCTTAAACATCGTTTTAAACTCTCCATAAACTCTTTTCATACCACAAAAGACCAACGCAACCATCTTCATTCTCAGAAAACGAGTTGATAGGGAATAGCTACTTTCGTAACGTCTCCAAGAAAAAAGTATACTTGAGGAGAGAAGAAAAGACAATAAATAAATGATGAAGTTGAGGAATAGAAAGTTGAGTGGACATGG
>CAXTUE010000759.1:0-2070 GCA_964247355.1 uncultured Ktedonobacteraceae bacterium
TTTTTTTAAAGGTTCCCGCAATCCTACACCCGTAATCGATGCCCTACTTGGGTTAAATAAAATTACACCCCTACAGTCGTCTATTCCCTTATTCTATTGTAATATACAATATCGCATTCTACGCCGATTTCTCCGCCTCCGTCTCCGGCACCGTAAAATGAATCTCCAACGCCTTGTCAACAAACTTCGCGACCGTCGCCTCTTGATTGGCTAGCACGCTCGGTAACGGAATGTCGCGCTTAAAATTGCCGATCTCGATAATCATCTCGTCGCCACGTTTGGTCATCACAACCTTGTTCATCTCGACGTGCGGCAACGGTAAACGCAACACGTACATGTCACCTTGCCGCTTCACCTCTTGCACTGCCCCACGGTAAAAGACCTGTGTCGGGTCCTTCTCGCCGAAGATGGTCTCGCCCAACTTACCAAGTTCATCAATGCCCAGCACCTCACGCGAATAATAGGGCGATTCCCAGATTGGGAGCGGCGCGAAGGTCGAGTGAATCTGCTGGCGCAATTTCTCCTGTGTTGCGTACATCTCTTGCATAAAGCTATCCTGGTAGTTCCCAGCTTGCAGGACGCGGTTACACACAACGCCATCAATGGGATAGCCGAAGAGGGCGAGATACGTTTCGGCTCGCAACGCCTCTTTGATCACCATTCGTTCGGGATTGACCACGGGACGGTACGAGCTATAGTCGGGATCGCTCAACGCCTTGCGCAACGCCGTAACGCGCTCACTGAGCGCATTAAGCGAGGAGACTACATCTGTCGAGGGCAGAAGTGCTTTGAGCAGTGGACGTGCAAGGCTCAATGGGCTATTTTGCATGTTTGTGAAGCGGCTTGCATACCACTCGAAGGTGTCCGGCATACTGAGCAGGCGCACTGTTTCGCCCGTTGGCGCGGCGTCGATAATCACAACGTCGAAGTTGCCCTCCTGTGCGTTGCGATAAATATTGATCAAACTGAATATCTCGTCCATACCAGGAACGAGTGCCAGTTCTTCAGCCATTACCGCGTCCATACCGCGTTTCCGTAACACCTTGCTCATTGAATCCTGCACCTTACCCCAGCCCCGCCGCATCTCATCTAGCACGTTGACCTCTTGTGCCCATAGGTTTGTCGCGAGTTCCTGTGGTTCGGAAGTTAGCGGTTTTTGCAGACAATCTGCGAGGCTATGGGCCAGATCAGTGCTTACAACAAGTGTGCGTTTGCCAAGCGCAGCCGAGCGCACGGCGGTAGCGGCTGAAACAGTTGTCTTGCCAACACCGCCTTTACCAAGATAGAGTATAATACGCAAAGGATTCAGAGAACTCTTTGCACTTGTGACATTCGTTGCAGCCATACTAGTCCTTACTAATTTATCAATAATAGTTTTCGTAGGGACCACGTTTACGGCGTCCGCATGGGCCAATTCATTGGCTATGTCTTATCTCATTCAGCTTTTTATGACACAGGTCTCGCGCAATACATTGCGCCATGGATGCCGTAAACGTGGTCCCTATGAACGTGAACTTGCGCGAAACCTCATGAACTTGTTTTAAACATGTACGTCTACATGAGCGTTTTAGTTTTAACCTACACAACTTTGTTGAGCTATGAAAAAATATTACCAGTATTTTCTCTTTGGCGCGTCTACCATAATGTAGGGCGCGATGCGTCGCGTTCATTGTGACGATGAATACATGTGTGGACAGAATACACCGGTTTCTACAGGAAAGCGTAATGCGACGAAGAGGAGAAAGAACGATATGCGACAGGACCAGGTAATGGAAGCCTACGATTACTGTCGAAGGGTGACGAAGCGAGCATCGAAGACATTCTACTGGGGGTCTGTCTTCTTGCCACAGCCTAAGCGACAGGCGGTCTGGGCCGTCTATGCCCTCTGTCGTATCGTTGACGACATTGTAGACGAAGAGATGAACCCTGATACGCCACGCATTGGACACCTTACCGGTTCCAGCACTCCTAAACAAGAGCTGGACTACTGGCGACAATCACTTGAGCTTGTATATCAACGTGGTGGGGCCGGTGATAACCTTGTACAACTTGCGTGGAGCGATGTACTTG
>CAXTUE010000760.1:0-2065 GCA_964247355.1 uncultured Ktedonobacteraceae bacterium
CTTGTCTAACCGGCATAAATTTGTGTCCGTCATACAAGTACCGTCCTCGTTATCCATTCGTCAAACGAACATCATCTATCTGAAATTGGAATGCTCCGGGTGTTGTGCCGCCAGCATTGAATGCTATTCCTAACACTTCGCGTGTGTCGATTGCGCCGAATTCTGAGAACAAGACTGAGTGCTGTTGCCACTCCTCGCTAGCAATGAAGGAAACGCTGGTTGGAATGCTCATGAAACTTCCGGCGTACATTGTCACACCGTATTGCTGACCATCACCCTTTGCCCAGAAGGTTATGCCTTTCTTTTCTGACAAGTTCGCGGGTTGACCAGGAGTTGCGCCTGGAAAAAACATAGCACCAGCCCACGGGAAAGGAGAAGCTGCGTTAATGCTGCCAGTGATAAGTAGTGAATACTTTCCACCGTTTGCTCCCTCCTCAACGATAGTATATTCAGCAGTTGAGTTTCCGCCTCTTATCGCATCGGTAGAAATGCTCCAGCCAGAGCCAAACATCGCCTCTACTTTCCCATTCTCGAAATCGCTTATTAGACCGGACTCCGAACCTACTGGCGGCGTTCTATGCTCATACTCTTCGCGTTGTTGCTGCACAGATGTGTGGTACGCTTCTCGGTTGACAGGTTTACCACGTTTCCATATGCCAGTTATAGCACGGGTCGCTGTGATATCAACAGTCGGGTCTCCTTCAACCAGCACGAGGTCAGCGCGTAAACCAGGGGTGATTCGCCCACGATCCGTCAAACCAAAGATGCGAGCAGGCAGAGAGGTTGCCGCCATCAGTGCTTCGAGTGGAGAAAGTCCGGCCATGACAAGTAATTCCATTTCGCGATGAATGCTAACGCCATGTGCCGTTCCTGGATTAGGTGCATCCGTCCCTGCTAAAACGGGAACGCCGACAGCTTTTAATTGCCGTATCGTCTCCTCTGCCACTGCATAGTTGCGGTTTGACCGGGAAGGAAACTTATTGATGAGATTGGTACTGGTCTCTCTTGTAAGATATGGCACAAAGCGGGAATCTGAAACCAGTGAGGTACCGCTTGGAGTTCCTGTAACACTTTCTAATACGGTAAGTGTAGGAACGATAAATGTGCCGTGCTCCGCAACGAATTGACCAAAATTGGCACCAGGACTTTGATCAACAAAAAGGTGTACTAATCCATCAGCACCCGCCTCTATCGCCTCCCGTGCAGCTTGCAATACAAGCGCATGTACAACAGCAAGTTTTCCACGTTGATGGGCGGCCTCCACGACTGCCTTTAACGTGGCTTGACTGATAACAGGCATCCTTCCACCATCGCCATAGATAATCTTGATGTAGTCAGAGCCTTCAGCGATACGCGCGTCGACAAACGCTTGAGCCTCTTCGGGTCCGTTAATCGTTGGAATAGGAATGCCGTATTCGGTGCAATGTCCGTTAGGAGCCGTAATTGCGGTACCAGCAGAGCGCAGGTCCGCTTGATCGTCTGCTTGCCCACTCGCCTCTTGCTGCTTCACCTCCCTCACCATATGAATGTCCGTGAACATGTCTAATTCTGTGGTAACGCCAAATATCAAGGCGTCTTTTAGCGCGGAACCATAGACATGTGTGTGAGCATCAATGAAACCCGGCAAAAGTGTAAAATGTGTACCCTCGATTACCTCCATATCTTGCCCTGCTGGGATAGCGTTCTCGACCGCTATAATAACTCCATCGTGTACGAGAACACTGGCGTTAGGAATGACTTGTGTACCATCAAAGACACGTACATTACGAATAAGAGTTTTCTGTTGCATACGTCTCGTCTCCTCCTAACAAAAATACTGCTCGTAAAGGTATTTCTCTACGAACAGTATAAACCAGGAGAAACGGGAGAGGAGAGTATCAAAAGTCACGTTATTAGGTTACTTAGTTCTCATTCCTTTTTTTACTCGCTCTTCCCCGCAGCGTCCGCATACTCCAGTACCGTCAAATCAACGCGTTTCTTCGCGGAGAGTTGTCCACTATACGAAGCACGATAGGAACCTGATGTTGGCGCAACATCGAAGTAATCGCGTCATACAGCAATGGTA
>CAXTUE010000761.1:0-2061 GCA_964247355.1 uncultured Ktedonobacteraceae bacterium
GAATAACATAACGTTCGTTATGTTGTCAAGAGGCGGGACAACGAATCTTAGTTTTTTAGGAAAAAAGAGTATCATCCTCTCTTACCTCGCGTCGCTTGCCAAAACATCGCGATGGTGATATTATTTAAGTAAAATTTTAATAACGAACGTTATCTTTTCCTATAAGCAAACGAAGAGGACCTACTATGAAGCGTTCTTCGCAAAAAAGTGAAACGAGTAAGAAGCGGATAGTCCAGGCAACGGGAGCTGCTTTCCGTGAGCATGGTGTTGGTGGCATCGGCGTAGATGGGCTTGCAAAATCCGCGAACTTCACCTCTGGAGCTTTCTACTTTCACTTCAAATCAAAAATGGAAGCGTTTATTGCGAGCTTACAAGACGGTCTCGATGACTTGAAAGAGGGCATTCAACTGCTTCAAGACAAGGAAGGTGTTGCTTGGGTACATGCCTTCGCCTCCTTCTACCTGGGCTTCAAGCGAACCTGTGGTCTCGGAGAAGCATGCACAGTCCCAATTCTGTCCTCGGAAGTAGAACGAGCTGGTGAGGATGCACGTGAAGTCTATGAGGCGAAGATGAAGGAGATTTTCTCTACTCTTTCTTCGGGCTTAACCGATAATTCCGATTATACTAGCCGCGAACAAGCACTCATATTGATGTCTCTTCTCGCTGGTGGCGTAATGATTTCGCGAACGGTCGTAGACCCAGCGTTGAGCGAAGAAATCGGAGCCGCAGTTCAGAAGGCTGCGGAGCAGATAGTTACTACAAGTCAGACCCCGTTCCAAACAGCTACTGTAGAGTAGCATCCATGAAATAGCTTGCATACCATAAAAAATGTCACTTTTAGATACGTCGATTTTTTATGTTATGCAAGCTATGTTATTCGTGAGTAGGAAATTTCGCGCCCCAATCCTCTAGTTCTACATGTGCTGCATTAGCAATAAAAGATATGAGGTGATACCAGCCAACTATAGCAAGCAATTCTATGAGTTGAGAATTACTCCAGTGGCGAGCTAATTTTGTCCATAACTCGTCAGATACCGTAGACGTATCATGTAGCTCGTCTACCAGTCCTACAAGCAATGCCTGACGTTCTGAATTGAACAAAATAGTGAGGGAAGTTACGGTCTGACGAAAGAAGGAACAAGGCTACTCCATTCATTAGATACACTAAATGATTGGGCGAATGAATGGAGTAAACATGAGCAAAAAGGTTCTAATTTATCCTCGTCAGATATAAATTAACCGCATCAGGCATGATAACTTATAACCGGATAGTGAATGTTTCAACGTGTCCTGCTTTTAAGTTAAGTACGCGAATAGCATTATTGTTCGTATCTGCAATGTACAACACCCCGCCAGCATAAGCTAATCCCCCAGGCTCGTTGAACTCGGCCTCTTGCAGGGAACCATCCTTGAAGCCCGCCGTACCCGTACCTGCGAACTGCTTGACCTCCCGTGTCTGCGGGTTGAGAACCTTGATACGGTTATTGTAGGTATCGGCGAGATAGATAAGATTATCTATGACGCACACGGCTTGTACATGTTGGAGTCGTGCATTGTAGCCAATGCCGTCTACATAGCCAAAATCAAAAAGCCCTGTGCCGACAAGGGTGCGTACCTGTTTGTCGCCGGTAAGCGCAATCGCTCGTACTGCGCTGGTCTCGCTATCTGCGACATAGAGCGTGTCATGAGACAAAGCCAGGCCATTGGGTTGCGCAAAGAAGCTTTCTTCATATGAGCCATCGCCCAAGCCTTCTGGTCCCATGCCAGCGAACGGCTCGATCTCTTGTGTGTCGAGGTGTAGCACAAAGATGCGGTGCATACCCGCCATTGTGATATAGAGATCGTTGCCGGAGAGCACAAGGTCCCACGGCGAACTGAGCGCAACCTGTATCGCGGGTCCACTTGTTGGCGTACGTACAACCCCATATTGTTGTCCCGTACCCGCAATGGTTTCGACAGAGCGCGTGTTCAGGTTTACGCGTCGAATCATGTGATTCTCGGTGTCCGCGACATAGAGCGTATCGCCGGAGAGCGTGACACCCTGCGGACGATTGAATTGGG
>CAXTUE010000762.1:0-2059 GCA_964247355.1 uncultured Ktedonobacteraceae bacterium
CACTGCTGACCGCCGAAGCGTTCCATGAACCAGCGATCATGTGAAATGACAAGAACTGGACCTGGAAAGGCCAGCACTGCCGCCTCGAACGCCTCTAATACATCCAGGCTGATATAGTTTGTCGGCTTGTCCAGAAGGAGTACTGTAGGACGCTGGGCTATCAGATGCGCAATCTCCAATTTGCGTCGTTGCCCGATGCTGAGCTGATCCACTTTTTTATGCATGTCCTCCAGACGAAACAGGCCATAGCCCAGCAGTCTGCCAATAAATTCGCCTTCATATCCAATCTGGTCATACTTGTATGCTTCGATTATCGTCTTACTCAGGTCCAGCGTCTCTGGTTCCTGTGCAAGATAGCCTATTGTAGCACTTGGAACAATAATGAATTTTTCATACCCCTTGACAGTTACAAGAACGCAAGGTATACTTGCACAAAATACCGAAATCGCACAAAGGTGAATATAGTCGTGATTAGAGGGCAAAATTCATTGAAACGTGTTGTCGCTGTTGTGCTGGGTGCTGGTCAAGGCTCACGCATGGGGCGACCAATCAACAAGATATTTTTACCGGTCAATGGAAAACCAGTTATTCTTTACGCGATTGAAACCTTTGAACGCTGCCCAAGCGTTGACGAGATTTTGTTGGTTGGAGCGGCAGGGCAGGAAGAACAATTAATGAAAATTGCCTCTTCCGCGAACTGCCGTAAAGTACGTAGTGTTGTCCCTGGAGGTGCAACACGGCATGAATCAGAACAGTGCGCGTTAAATGCTCTCCGCTATGCAATTGACGCGGACGAAGTTGAAATTGTGCTGATTCATGATGGCGCACGACCTTTTATCACTGTCGATAAGGTTGAGCAACTGATACAAACGGCGCGTCAGTCCGGGGGTGCGATTCTGGCAACGCCTTTGCAAGAAGAGGAGCATATAGCACTGGTGAGTGCTGATGGCTTTATTCAGCAGGGCTATGAAGGAAAGCAAGGATGGCATGCACAGACGCCACAGGCGTTCCAGGCCGACCTGTTATTGCGCGCCTACGACTTAGCCGAGCGCGACCATTTTTATGGTACTGACACCGCCGCATCATTTGAACGCATAGGCTATTCTGTCGCGGTTGTCGAGAGTGACACACGCAATTTTAAAATAACCACGGCTCATGATCTGCTCCTCGCGGAAAAAATGAGTCGTTTACGATATTAATCTGTCTACCGTCGTTGCCTGTTAGACAAGGACTCGTCATAGTGGCATCCTTCTCGACGTGCATGTTGAGAATATTCCGATGAAGGGCGACAGTGGTTGTTATGATAAGTTGTCAGACAGAACTTGATTGTCTCCATTGTGGGCATTTTGCGACTCACACTATTCTTTATGCATCCACCTATATCAAGAGTGTAGAGTGTGAATATTGTACGCACAAGATGGAGAAACCAGCCGTGCTGCTTATCTGGCAGTACGGACGTGACCTGCCTACAAGAGCTTTTGCGTTAATCCGGCGTTTGAAGCATGAGGCTTTATCCCATCCTATTTCGTTTGCCTTCAGTCTCCCCAAACGCATGATTTATAAACCGATAGAATTATCCCGTGAGCTTGCCGAGGTATGTCTCTGACTTCTTAAAGAAAAGTTGTTAGAGATAGTCCTTTAGTTACAGGAGTAGATACGAGGATGTGTTGCTCCTGATTGTGGGAGGTTTTGTCTCATGAGTACCATTGAACAAATTGGCATTGTCGCACTCCTTTTATGGTTTGTTCAGTTGGCATTATCGTATCGTCAGGCGCGCTTATTTTACAAGCGTATTAACAGCTTACGCAAACTTGGGCGATGTGCTACGGGCTTATCCACTGCGAAGTACCGTGGCCGGGTCTACGTGGTGCTGGTTGCGGACCCAGTTACGCGCACCATTCTCAAAGCCGAACAGCTTAAAGGTTTAACTGTTTTTGCCAGAGTTAAACCTGTTCCCCAACTTGAGAGCTTACCTCTTGATGCTCTTCTTCCAAATCCTGCACTTACTATACAGAATGTCAATGTGCGTGTTCTCGAAGCGGCTTGCTCTGCTGCTGAA
>CAXTUE010000763.1:0-2047 GCA_964247355.1 uncultured Ktedonobacteraceae bacterium
CTTTTGTGTACTGTGCAAGAGTGAAGTGAGTTCGCTTTTGCACAGAGAGAACGTGTGTTCTCTACATGTCCACATCACCTACGGTCGAGGGGACGCGACACTTGTACGAGACGTTGCTTTGTCCCAGAAAGAGAGGTGTACATTTGTCCGAACTCAATTACCCAATTGAGTTCTATCGCATCAGTCGCAAGCGCAAACGTCAGGAGAGGTTACAGTGCGTCTGGTGCGGGGCGGTTCAAGGAGAACTCAAACCTGGGAAGGATGGGGTAACACATCAAGTGGTGATCGCCTCCGCACACGTGAAAGGTTTTTCCAAGCAGCACACGTCACCTCGCTTGGTCAACCTGTGCCGATCCTGTCACCGCTTCTATGACACGCACGGCGTCCTACCAACACCTGCAGAACAGTAACGTATCCGTATTTTCGCCGACTATCATGTCTTTTCTGAAAGGAGAATTCCCTATGTCCTCACCAACTCTTCAGCTATCACCATCTGACGAAACTCCCACTGAGGTCGTCCCATATGCGATGCTGATTATCACTACCCCCTTTGACCAACGAACCCAAGTTTTACAGGCGATTCAACAGCGTGTTCCATCAGTCATTCAAACCATTTCTAATCTCACCCAAAAGTGTGCGCATGGGTGCCTCATCATCGATGTGTCTCTTCCCGACCTAAGTGTGGTGGAACACCTGCTCGACACAATGCCTGACAGCCAGGTTCTCGACTACATCACTGTCTGTTGGGATACCTCTTTAGAGGACTGTGCGACTTTACAGTGAACCTGGCTACTGTGAAGCGCATTTAAAACGACCTATGGAAAGGGAGTATTCGTGTAAATTGATCGAAAATGTCAAATACTACTTGTGCTTCGCACGCACACACTGGTTGAAAATAGGAACAGGACGTGTCCTGTTTGAGCGTATTGCCGTGAATAGTCTGCTGAGATACACTTCATGGAGTGGAAGGTATAGAACATGAATCGCTGGCTTACTTGTCTCTTTCTTTTGCTCGGGCTTCTGATAGCTGCTGGCGTTGTCTCGACACTTTTTCATCCCTCTTTAGAGAAGCTTCTTGGGCTGGTTCAGGCATGTGCAACTCTCTCCCCGCTGTGTTTTCTGCTCTGGTATCGCAAGAGGCCACAAAGGAGAGTTTGGGTGCAAGTACTCGTTGTAGGATTGGGAACAGTAATTGCTACTGCCTTTCTTGCAATGCACTTTCTTACAGGCTACTAAAAATGGGTCTTCGCAAAAAGTTGTGTTTGTGCCCTCTCACTCACTCATGAGACATTGGTAAGTGCTCCATCTGTGGATGGAGCACTTACCAATGTCTCATCGACATCTTGCACGTCTGCCAACGTTGGAATTCGCCTCTTCGTTTACCGGAGAAACTCGGAGAATCGGAAATAATTGTGTTTATCCTTGAACATGCCGAAAGAAAACACAATAAATGTTGAAAAAGTTTTCCAATCAAAAGGAGTAAAAATATCAATATTCATGAACGGGTACAGCAAACGGTACAAAAGTATCCTGATGGAAGCATTGTTCACGTCGATGGGCATGAATGGACAATCGAACTGATATGCCGGGACGGGGATAATTTGCTTCCAGGCCAGGTGGATAGAGGTGAGGACTACAACCTCTATCGCTTGAGTAGGCACAACACGAAGCGCATCTTGCGCTGGCAGTATGAGATTGCTGCTGAGCAACACACCAAAAGCGTCATAAGGGAGCAAGATGAACAAACTGCTCTCATTCTCCAGCAAGTACAAGAGGGTTATCATACGGCTGCAGACGTAGCTGAGATGAAACGTAGTCACGAGGTCCTTTATGGCGTCACGTTGGATGATCCTGAGTACGTTGGACTCTGTACCGCGTTGGACAGTTTGCAGAAAAGTGCGGGGAACACAACAAGATGAGAACACCTAAACGAGAAGTTACGTATGATGGGAGTACGTATAAGGTACGCTCTGACGCCATCGCCATTCCTGACTTTACACAGATGCAACGCGTTGAGGTCCTTCAATGGATATGTCGTCACACCTAT
>CAXTUE010000764.1:0-2047 GCA_964247355.1 uncultured Ktedonobacteraceae bacterium
TTAGTATATGGTTAGCTAAATTAAAACTATGAGGTATGATATCAAATATATGTGGTACTTTAGAGTAGGCATATGTAGTAATGATACTTGTGAGATTTTTGTAAGAGGAGAAACCAGTGGATATAACGTCGGTGGCCTTACAGCTATACACTGTGCGTGACGAAACGGCGAAGAACTTTACAGAAACAGTGCGGCGTGTTGCCGAACTGGGATACAAGGGAGTCGAGTTTGCAGGCTATGGAGGTCTCTCAGCCTCTGCAATGAAGGCTCTATTAAGTAACACCGGGTTACGTGCCGTGTCGACTCATGTGGGATTACAAGCACTTGAGCAAAATTTAAGGCAAGAAATTGCTTATTGCCAGGAAATAGGTTGTGCGTTTCTTGTCCTGCCATGGCTCGCACCGGAACAACGTACAATAGAGAGATTTCGTCAACTGGCACCACAACTTAACGAGTTTGGGCGTCAGTGTCAAGAAGCAGGTATTACTTTTTGCTATCACAACCATGATTTTGAGTTTGTACAGCATAATGGCGAAACGTTCATGGATATACTGCTTGCACAGACTGATGCTACGCTGGTCAAACTTGAATGTGATATGTATTGGGCGGCGTACGCAGGTGTAGACCCCGCGACCTTCTTGCGTCAACACAGCGGACGTATACCGCTTGTGCATCTGAAAGACATGACGGCGGAGCGTACCTTTACCGAAGTAGGTGATGGTATACTGAACATTGCGTCTCTCGTTGAGGTAGCCCGTGCGAATGGTACGCAGGAGTTCATTGTGGAAAATGATGCACCAACAATGCCCTCTCTTGAGAGTGCTAGACGTTCACTAGAAAATATACAAAGCTTCTAAATGCACACCGTCGGCCTTACCGACAGTGTGCATTTAGAAGCTTTGTATGTTAACTCCGATTCTGGGGTGGTTGCTCTGGATACTGCCCGTACGACTGTTGCGGCTGGTCATAAGACTGCTGTTGATACTGCTGCCCATAGGGTTGCTGTGTCTGTTGTGGATAGTGTGAATACTGCGATGGCGGTGGGTATTGCGGTTGTCCATACGGTTGTTGCGGATAGGGCTGCTGTGGATAAGGTTGCTGTACATACGGTACACCTGATTGTACGGCTGGTGTCTCTGGTCCTGCAAAGATGTAGATGAGCATCGTGATGCCGGAAAAGAAGAACATGCAGACAAACCAACCCCAGCGTGAGAGTTGTGCTAATTTCACAAGCGCACCAATCCACGCTACAAGCAGAGGAATAGCGGCAACAAACATGAGGAAGAGCGAGATGCCGAAAAGCACTGGATTTCCAATACTTCCCGAAGATGCTTCCGTCGATGGCGTACTACCAATAAGGCTCACACCAAGCAAAATAGCACCAAGAATAGTCATACCTAAGCCAATCAGGTATAACGTGCGACTAAGTGATCTACGCATAGAAACCTCCAAAAGTTGTTATATAAGTCCTATCGCAAAATGAACAAGTTATTGCTCACTTCCTAAGTGTAACGCCAAATTTACAAAAATACTATCATTCAAACGAGTAATTTGGCTTTGTAAAAAAATACCTCATTTCATCCAGGATTTCTTGCTCATACTGTATTTGCTGTCTATAATTTATAGTACTGGTAGTGCGATGCTTTTCTTATTTGGAGCAAATATTCATGGATATACCCATCGATTCGACAGAGACAACCCAGCATACAGAGATTGACATCACGAGGCAACAGCAGGCGCGTGAATACGCACGTCTTCGTCGGCGTCTCTCGTTTATCAATATTGGTATCTCAATTGTTGCCGTACTTCTCATCTTTTTAACAGGTTTTGATGTCTGGTTGCGCAACCTCTTGCTGCCCTTGAACTGGCAGCCTATACCTAGTAGCTGGACAACACATTCTGTACCTTACAACTTTCAAATACCTTTTAACTGGTCCCCCCTCATGGTGGCATGTTACCTTCTGGTACTCACGATTAGCTATATGCTTCTCACAGCACCACTCTTATACTACAGTGGCTTTGTGCTCTCACATCGCTATGGTCTCTC
>CAXTUE010000765.1:0-2039 GCA_964247355.1 uncultured Ktedonobacteraceae bacterium
GTATGGGAGGGGCATTCCCCTTGCGGGTGCCCTGATCCCCATTGATCCCCTTTATGTTGTGTATTATCACACCAACGTATTAAACAAAAGGAGAACTCTATCATGGAAAACTTAGGCCAGAAGGCTCGTGTTTTATCGTTAGCATGGCTTCATCAGATTGCGGATAAAGCAATTGACGGCAATTCAATTCCCGTAGTGCAGCAGTATGTTCGCGACCTGGAAAAAGCCATGTCCGATTTACGCGAGGCACAGGCGACGAACACGGGTGCAATCGCGGGTCTCAACCGGCGCATCAGCCAGCTACGTCAGCAGCAAGCGACGCTGAATACGCAAGCTGATGCACTGCTACAGTTGAGTCCGCCACGTGAAGATTTGGCGGAAACAGTCGAGCAGCGTCTACAGGTGGTAGAGGGTGATTTGACACCTCTCAACAACGAGCTAGAAAAAACTCGTGCCATTCAAGGACAATATGAGCAAGCGATGGACGCACTTGAGGCAAAACATACCACCATGATGCGTCAATTGCAAACACTCCAATCTCTTGATGCTTCAGCCAATGCGGAAGACCGTGCCGCGCAAGCTCTGCACTCCGTCAATAACGCACTCGGTAGCACAAACTCTATCGACAACATTTCTGGCCGCATCCAGAACCGTTCCGATGTCGCACACGCTCGCCTACAGCAGCAACTGAACGCGGTGACACCGCCCGAAGACCCAGTTGCCGATGTGCTGGCGCAATCCGAGATGCAACAGCGTCTCGCCGCTCGTAAAGCGCGCCTTGGTCTCGGACCCGCCGGTGGGACAAAGGTAACAGAGGAGCCGCAACAGTAACCAACACACATGGAAAATACGCAACATCGCGGCGCATGCATGCGCCGCGGTGTTGCGTATTTTCCATGTGTGTTGAGGAGGACATCATGCATTTCACCTTCACTCCAATGGCCGAGGAAGATGCTCGCGCTATTCGATCATGGAATTATGAGGAACCATACAGCGTATACAACATACATGGTATAGAGGAGCCAGAGGCATTCGAGGAAATGTTAGACCGACGTAGCCCATATTATGCGGTTCGTGATGAGCATACCACACTTATTGGTTTTTTTAGCTATGGCACGTCAGCACATGTTGATGGTGATAGCAAACCTGGATTGTTTGTTGGAGATCGCATGGTGACGATAGGACTTGGCTTACGACCGAATATAACAGGTCATGGCCTCGGACTGGCGTTTGTCAATGCTGGTCTGGATTTTGCGCGTAAAGAGTTTGCGCCAAAGCATTTTCGTTTGTACGTGTTTGACTGGAATGAACGCGCGATCCGTGTCTATGAACGTGCCGGTTTTCAACGCATCGGTCCCCACCTTGTGCATCGGCCAGAAGGAGACCGCATATTTATTGAGATGCAACGCGTCGCTTGATAAACCTGTCCTTTTGTTCAGGATTTCGAGCCTCGGCTTGACATATGTCCTTGCTATGGCATACAACTATTTTGTGGGAAGGAACACACGCATACACTTTGCTAAACGACGATGTTTTGTGTGTAGTGATTTACCCTAATGTATAAGAGGTTAACAAGCCTCATAGAATAGCTCGATTGAAGGAGTTGTAACATGGCCTTTGAATTACCACCACTGCCGTATGACTACAATGCGCTGGAGCCATACATTGATACGCAAACCATGCAATTGCACCACGACAAGCACCATCAAGCATACGTGACGAACTTGAACAAGGCATTGGAAGGTCACGAGTTTGCTTCACTGCAACCAGAGCAGGTCTTGCAGCGTTTGAACGAGGTTCCCGATGCAGTACGCACCGCGGTACGCAACAACGGCGGCGGTCATGTCAATCACACCATGTTCTGGCAGATTATGAAGCCAAATGGTGGCGGTCAACCGACAGGCGAAATCGCGCAAGCAATTCAGCAGTCTTTTGGCTCGTTCGATGCTTTCAAGACAGCATTCAACGATGCGGGTGTAAAACAATTCGGCTCCGGCTGGGCATGGGTAACGCTTGGGCAGGATGGCAAGCTCCAGATC
>CAXTUE010000766.1:0-1387 GCA_964247355.1 uncultured Ktedonobacteraceae bacterium
ATATATTGTATAGCTATTTATAATATTCAAGGAGGAAGTATGCTTGCTCTTCTCGAAATGCTAGGTTTTATCATCGAATTTTTATATGGACTTGTGGAACTGGTTGCGGGTTGGATAGAGTGGCGAAATAGACGTGCTACACGAATAGGAGCACGTTCTCATGGGAAGCCAGAGCAAGAAAGTTGAGATAAAGTATGCTGGAAGAAATAGTTTTCGGTCTTGTCGAAGGAGCCTATCACGATTGTTGTTGAATTGATATCCCAGCGTTCCAAATTTTCTAGTGGTAAGCTTCCACCTGAACGTAAGGCTGAATTAGACGCACTACTAAAGCATCCAAAGGAACTTCAACGTTTGCTACGTGAAAAGCAAAAAATAGAGGCAATAAAACTGTATCGCGATGAGACGCAAGCAAGCTTAAAAGAGGCAAAGATAGTGGTAGAGATGATGGCGGAAGAAATGCTTGTTGCACAATATGTAGCACGCCTTACGCGAAGAAATTCGCTAGCGTTGGAAGAGATACAGTATCTTTTACAAGCAGGAAACAAGACTGATGCTATTAAGGTATATCAAAAAAGTACGGGTGCTGACTTGAAAGAGGGAAAAAAAGCGATAAAAGCTTTAGCGATAAAATTGGAGAGTACCTCTTGAATACACCAGTATATGTCACGATTTGGGATGAAACAAGTACAGGAGCACCTTCAGTTGTCTTCGTGCATGGCACCATGACATGGGGAACAGATGAGCACTTTGGCTTTGCAGCACAACGTCCATTAGGCAAGTACGCTCGCCTTCTTGTCATGGACCGGCGTGGCTTTGGAGGAAGTCCAGATTTAGAGCATAGTGCATATACCAGCGACTACGACATCGACGCCCAGGATGTAGTCGCTCTTCTCGGAGATGGAGCGCACCTTGTTGGTCACTCCTATGGTGGAGTTGTTGCGATGTTGGCCGCAGCACATAGCCCTCAAACCGTCCATTCACTCACATTGATCGAGCCTTCCGCCTTCCGCGCTGCTGATCAGGATTCAATTGTTGCTGCTACTTTACAACGAAATCGAGAACTTATAAAGAGTATACCGCCCGATATGACTGAGGAAGAGTACCTTCGGCTCTCAACCGAGTCTGTTGACATTCCATTGCCTGAGCCGACTCCTGCAAGGTTGCGGGCAGTACGCACGGCGATGCACGAGCGACCTAGCTGGGATGCAGAAATTCCTATCGAAGCCCTGACCGCAGCTTCGTATCCCAAACTTGTGATCAGTGGCACATGGGAAAATGCTCCACAACAATATCGAGCTGCTGCGGGAGAAGCCCTCATGGCCTGTGCGCGCGTTGTTGCAGAGCGTATCAATGCTCAACTTCTCCGTGTTCCTGGCGCAGCTCATTC
>CAXTUE010000766.1:1397-1692 GCA_964247355.1 uncultured Ktedonobacteraceae bacterium
TGGGAGCAGCCGGAGGTTGTCAATATGGCTTTACGCAACATGTGGAAGTAATAGAGATTAACGATGCAAGATTCGATACAGGTTAGACCTGCCAAACCAAGCGACGCTAAGGTAGCGGCAATTCTGCTTTCCTCGGCGTATACGCATACACACATCGCCTCCTCCCAGCGAGAAGAACGTAAGAGTGGGTGGAGCAAACATTTAGAACACTTCTTCTGACAGAAGGGCAATCGTTTTAGTTATCAACGTCCCTATGTACGCATGGTCAAAACGTTGGAAAACAAGAAAATCTCCT
>CAXTUE010000766.1:1702-2033 GCA_964247355.1 uncultured Ktedonobacteraceae bacterium
CAAACAATCTTTAGTTTTGTGCGATTTCTTATCCTTCACAGTTTGTGTGTTACCATGTTATTTTGTTTATCTGTATAATTGAGTCCCTCCCACATTGCCCAACATCATCTGAATGCGCCCTATCGTGTGGAAATTGTCGCTGTACTAACACAGTGAGTGTGTATCGCGGTGTGCGAAATAGTAATGATAAGATATGTTTATTACTGATCTCCTACCATAGCATCACGTCTAATTTCTATCACGTCTAAGCTCTTTAAGGAGGAACAAACAATGGCGCCACAGTCCAATGATGGACAACAGCAGAGTTCAGATGATTTTCGCCAATTGCTGA
>CAXTUE010000767.1:0-2032 GCA_964247355.1 uncultured Ktedonobacteraceae bacterium
TAGTATGAGGGGCCACGACGGACGTGATGAATGCGGTCCCTACCTTCGGCGTATCCACAGTATTTTGTTAGAAGTCATAGCTACATATGTTCTGTGACGTTGCGTACGATCTCAACAAAATCTGGCTTGATACTGGCACCACCGATAAGTGCGCCGTCGATGTCGGGAGAAGCCATGAATTCATGAATATTTTCTGAGGTAACACTGCCACCGTATAAAACAGGCAATGTGTTCGCTACTTCATCGTTGTACATATCGCGGTAGAGTTGACGAATGGTGTTTGCTACTATTACTGCATCGTCTACGGTAGCTGCTTTGCCGCTACCGATGGCCCACACTGGCTCATAAGCAACGACGACACGTTGCAGGTGTTCTGTAGGAAAATTGCATAAGCACCCCTGAATCTGAGTACGAATGACTTCTTCGGTTTGGCCTGTTGCGTGTTGCTCCTCGTTTTCGCCGACGCACACAATTGGGCGTAGGTCATGTTGTAGTGCTGCCGATACTTTTTTGTTGACGAGCTCATTGGTCTCACCAAAGTGCATACGGCGTTCAGAGTGACCAAGAATGACAGTGCTACATAGTTCACGTACCATAGGTGGAGAAATCTCGCCAGTGAATGCCCCCTTCTCCTCAAAATACATGTTTTGCGCACCCAACTCAAGATAATTCTGTAGGGATGTTGGCATGGTATCAAGTACCGTTCGTACCGCACTTAGCGAGATCGTTGGTGGACAGAGAATACAGAGTGTTTGTGTGCTGTTGTACAACACCTTTCCCAGCTCTGGTAGTATTTCTTTCACAAAAGCCTTCGCCTCGTTAGGACCATAATTCATCTTCCAATTGCCCGCTAGAATTGCGGTACGAGCGCGTGACATACCTGATCCTCCAGTTATTCCTTATCTTGTAGTGCTGCAACTCCTGGCAGTACACGACCTTCGAGAAACTCTAATGACGCACCACCACCTGTGGATACGTGCGTCATTTTATCTGCGGCCCCCGCGTGTTCGACCGCCGCCGCCGAGTCGCCCCCTCCGATAATAGTTGTTGCGCCCTCCTGGGTACGGTCTGCCAGAATTTGAATGATGCTATTAGTGCCTTCGGCAAACACAGGCATTTCAGCAACTCCCAGCGTACCATTCCAGATAATTGTATTGGCGTCTGCGAGCGTTTCACGGAAGTTGGAGACGGTTGCAGGACCGATATCGAGAATGCGCCATCCCTGCTGCGGTACTTGATAGCAGGTGACTACTCGATGATGAGCGTCGGGCGCGAAGCGGTCTGCTATGACGACATCCGAGGGTAAGTGCAGCTTGACGTTGTGCGTATGAGCCTTTGAGATTATTTCACGTGCAACATCAAGCTTGCTCTCTTCAAACAGCGACTCGCCAATCTCGTAGTTCTCGGCGGCTAGAAAGGTGTTCGCCATTCCGCCCCCGATTAAGAGTACGTCGGCAAGCTCGATCAGTCGCTCCAGGACGGGTATCTTGTCTGAGACCTTCGCTCCGCCCACAATAGCGGCGAAGGGCCGCTTTGGATTTTCTAGCGTTGCGCCAAGAAAGTTTAGCTCTTTCTCCATTAACAAACCTGCAACAGCAGGAAGCAAATGAGCAACGCCTTCTGTAGAAGCGTGAGCGCGGTGTGCAGTACCAAAAGCATCGTTAACATAGACATCGCCAAGACGGGCTAACTGTTGTGCAAACGCTGCATCATTTTTCTCCTCTTCCTTATGAAAGCGAAGATTTTCCAGTAGTAGCACCTGTCCTACTTGCAATCCCTTTGCTTGTGCCTCTACTTCAGGTCCAACGCTATCATTAGCGGTCTGTACTGAAATGTGCAATAGTTCGCTTAAGTGCTGCGCGACGGGAGTCATGCGCAACTGCTCAACAACTTTACCATCGGGTCTGCCGAGGTGCGACATGAGGACGACTAAGGCCCCACCATTCAATAGTGCTTGAATGGTGGGAAGAGCAGCCACGATGCGCGTATCATCGGTGATACGCTGCTCCCCATCAAGGGGAACGTTAAAGTC
>CAXTUE010000768.1:0-2031 GCA_964247355.1 uncultured Ktedonobacteraceae bacterium
ACCCCCCCTCCAATAGAATATGTTGTCCCCATGACATTTTTTTTTTTGGGGGGGGGTGTCCCCCGCGCCGCATTTGGGGAATGCAGGTAGTAGTGCCCTGAGTCTGGAGAAAAAAGTATACGCATGAATAATCCGTCAGCACTCCCAAAGCCGCATCGTATCGCGCTTGGCATCGACCCCGGCACGGCTATCGTCGGCTATGCGGTGGTGATGGCGAAGGGTAGTGAGTTACATATGCTCACATGTGACGTGATTACAACGCCCGCGAAGATGCCACTCGCGCAACGACTTCAAATCATCTATGAGGAATTGAGCAAGATTATTGCTACCCACCAGCCTAACGAGGCGGCGATGGAGGAGCTTTTTTTCGCCAAGAATGCTCGTACCGCCATGACGGTTGGACAGGCGCGAGGCGTGGCGATGCTAGCATTGGCGAATGGTGGTCTTTCAGTAGCTGAGTATACGCCAATGCAGGTCAAGCAGGCGGTGACAGGGTATGGCAGTGCTGGCAAAGAGCAAGTGGGCGAGATGGTAAAGATACTGCTAAAACTTTCGCAAGTTCCAAAACCAGACGATGCGGCCGACGCGGCGGCGGTTGCCATTTGCCATCTCAACACGCTCCCCTACCGTTCTCTGAAACCTCTCCACCTCTGAGCAAGCCGAAGGTGGTGTTCAGTTCCTGCTTCGTCCAGCACCGCCATCCATGAGAAATCATGTATGGTCTTACATACTGTCCACAGGCGTATCACTTCCCGCAGAACTTGCGGTAGTCTCTTCTATCTTGGTCTACAGTGCTAATGCCACAAGGTTCCGTGCGGCGTTCAGGTCACGGTCTATCACAAGTCCGCATGCGCTATTCTCACATACATACACCCGTTCGTCAAGCGACATGTGCTCCTTGACGTGCCCACATGCTGAACAGCGTTTGGTTGAGGGGTAGAAGCGGTCCGCAAACAGCAATGTTTCCCCGCATAACGCTGTCTTGTACTGCATTTGTCGCGTGAACTCTCCCATGCCAACATCACTGATGGCTTGTGCTAACGTGTGATTCTTCGTCATTCCTGCCACGTTCAAGTCTTCGAGCACAATGGTCCGTGGGCGCTCTCGTTGCACTTGTTGCCCCTTCGACGACTGTTGCGGCGCCACCTGTTTCGGCTTACGCCACTTCTCCGACACCTCCTTCGACGGCTGCTGCGGCACCACCGGCTTACGCTTTTTCTCCCGCTTGGGTTTCGCGGTGAGAAGTGTCGTCGCCCTGTGCAGGGTATCCCGTCGAATGTTGGCGATATGATAGTGCAGACGTGCCACACGCTGTCGTGCTTTCTCTCGGTTCTTACTGCCTTTCTTCCGTCGAGAGAGGCAACGCTGGGCACGAACCAGCTTCTTCATGTTTGTGCGTAACGCCTTTGGGTTGGCAATCTCGGTCCCGTCTGAACAGACGGCCAGCGTCTTGATGCCCAGGTCCACCCCAATGGGCACGCCTGTCGCAGGGGGAAGGTCTGCAACGACCTCTTCTACCAGTACCGAGACAAACCAATGCCCTGCCTGTTCTGAAACTGTCGCTGAGAGAATATGCACCCCTTCAGTAGGAAGATAGCCGTATTCTTTTAAGCGTAGAGTGCCTAATCGAGGCAGTTGGATGGCTTGCTCAAAGATATGAATACACCCATATAAGCGAAAACTGCCTAACCCTCGCTTCTTTGACTTGAAGCGCGGATAGCCCAGCTTGCCCTTGTACTGTCCCGCTTTTTTGAGTTGGCACCGACGAAAGAAGTGTTTCATAGCGTCATCGGCATCACGTAACGCTTCCTGTGATGCACATTTACTTACCTCGTACATCCACGGAAACTCGGTTCGCTTGAGAATGTTGAGTTCTCGACTTAGTTCGATAGCGTTTATTGAGCGACCTGTCTGCTTGTACACCTCCTGCTTGCGCGTCAATGCCCAGTTGTAGGCAAAGCGCGCACATCCTGCATGCTTCTTACACGCCGTGATTTGCGCGTTGTTCAAGTCCAGTTCAGTTTTGTAGCC
>CAXTUE010000769.1:0-2027 GCA_964247355.1 uncultured Ktedonobacteraceae bacterium
GTATAATACAATATTGATGGACGTCCATGATTTGCCTGTCTTGTCCTGTGTCATTTACCTATTGCGTGATGGCAACGTGCCACAATCGCCAGTAGACTTTTCTGTGCCAACTGGCTATCTAGTACACACGTTTTATTATGTAAGTGTAGAGATTGGACGCTTAACTGCTGAAAACCTCTTCGGGATAGGAAGCGATTCGCTTTTAGCCCTGGTACCTTTAGCAGCAGATGGTACACAACGTTCAGTGCTTGCACAGATATTCGAGCAACTTAGAAAGCAGAGAAAGCCTGCGGCGACGGAAGCTACTGAGATTGAGGTCATTGCGTTTACGCTGGCCGCATTTGTCTTAGAAAAACGGCATAAAACAACAGATTTAGAATGGCTAGTCAGGAGGTTTCACGAGATGCACGACATAATACAAGACTCTCCAATCTTTAAAATGATATTGCAGGAAGGTATGGAAAAAGGGCTAGAGCAGGGACGTGAACTTGGACTGGAACAAGGACGCGAACTGGGGTTAGAGCAAGGACGCTTAGAAGCTGCACGACATATTCTTCTCATAGTAACCGAGAAACGCTTTCCTGCATTAACACCTTTAGCTCAAGAGCAAGCCACACGTATTCAAGCTCTTAACGAGATAGATGCCCTTATTGTTATCATCACTTCGGCTCAAAACGAACTCGAAGCGCAAAACGCATTACGAGAAAACCAGTAAGCAGTCAAATTCAAAAGCACTCTCAAAATGGAAGGACGAGCATATGACGACGAATAGTGGACCCGACACTGCAGCAGGTTCAAATACGACGAAGGCGTATCGTAATCGTGTCGGCTTTGTAGCCGATGCGCCCAATTTTCCTGGCGAGTGGAACGAAGTCATTGAGAAGGTGAAGATTGCCGATCAGCTTGGTTTCGATTCAGTGTGGCTGGGCGAATCGTGGGGCTACGAGCTTTTTACGTCAATGGGCGATCTTGTGCGAGTGACGAAGCACATTAAGGTCGGTGCTGGCATCGCGAATATCTATTCACGGACACCCGCACTTATCGCCAGCACCGTCGCGACCCTTGATGAGCGCTCAGGCGGTCGCGTTCTGCTCGGCCTTGGACCATCGGGCGCGAACGTGATCGAGCACTGGCATGGCGTCAAGTTTGAGAAACCTGTAAAGCGCACACGCGAGTATGTAGAAATTATCAGAATGATTCTGCGCGGCGAGAAGCTCGTTTACAATGGCGAGTTCTTTTCTCTCGAGCGCGGCTTCACGCTGCGTTTCAAACCGTTGCGTGCCGATCTGCCCATCTATATCGCGGCAATGGGTCCTAAGAATGTTGAGCAAGCGGGCGAAATTGCCGATGGCATTTTGCCTGTCTACTGGCCCGGCGATAGATGGGGTGAGCTACGCGCACAACTTGACGCAGGTTCACAAAAAGCTGGCCGTCCTCCGCACAGTGCCGCGCTTGCACCATACCTCACTAGTGTTCTGCTACCCGAAAACGCCGACGAGCAGACGCGACAAATGGCAAAGGCAAAGGCGGCGCAACCCCTTGCCTACTACATCGCGCGCATGGGCGTCTACTACGCCGATATGCTTACACGTCAGGGCTATGGGGAAGATGTGCAGGCCGTACTAGAGGCCGATAAAGCCAATAAGAGTCTGAAGAGCGCGGTAGCAGCAGTCAGTCCACGTATGCTCGACGCTACGGCTATCATCGGCACACCAAAAGAGGTGGTAGCCAAACTCGATCTGTGGGGTACTGCCGGTGTCGATGAGCCACTGATGGGTATGCCATCCGGCACAATCGACGAGGCAGAATAACGTGGTAACAAGAATGTCCAGAATACACGCTGAGCGTGTATTCTGGACATTCTTGTTACCACGTTATTCTGCTTGCTATTTTCTTGCGAATTGTTCGGCATGGCGAAGCCGTTTACCAATGGACGGATGATCGTAAAACAAAAACTCAATGATTGGCGATGGCTCGATCTCGGCGAGATTTTGATTGGCGAGACGCGTCATAGCACTCTTGAATGG
>CAXTUE010000770.1:0-2016 GCA_964247355.1 uncultured Ktedonobacteraceae bacterium
GTACCTGTACAACTCTGTACGGGTGCGCGCAATAATACAAATATTGTCCTTTCGGCACGTGGCACAACTCCTGCATTAGAGCAGACTTTTACTGCCCTGCAATCGGGCGTATCATGGGTACCGGCAACCTAATGTCATGGCGTTTCATCAATGTGGTACTATTGTGGAGGTACGTACGTTATATCTACTGAAAATAGCACGTTATGCGTATACTTCTTAACCATTACTGGTTGATTCTGATATAATAACGGAAGTTTCGCGCTTGCACGTTCACCGCCTGGTACGTGCGTTGAATTGGAGGAGTGATTTTATGGACAAGTGTCCTCATTGTGGAGCCGAGACACGCCCCGGTGACAATTTTTGTCTCAATTGCGGCAATCGTCTCGTGCCAACATCTTTCTCAACACAGTCTCACGCGGAAATCGGTGGAGAGACACAGGCATCACCTGAAGAGTGGAACGTACAGCAGCAGGATCATGAGCTAGCCGCAGTAGGTGCATCATCCGCAAACTCATGGGCAAACACAAACGCTCCCACAATTGCGGAATCAGCAGGAGACCTGCCGACTCAGCGTTCGCCCCAGCCTTCGTCAGCAAACAACACCATTGAGCAGCCCGCACACTTTGTCTTACGCGCTGATGATGGCGCGATCCTACAGGAATATCCCCTGGATAAACCAGAGATATCAATCGGGCGAGCACCAAACAGCGATATCCTGCTCTCGAAGGACAAACTGACCTCGCGCCGCCATGCAACCGTTCGCTACGAAAACGGAAACTACGTCCTGCGTGACGAGCGTAGCGCGAATGGTACTTTTGTCAATGGGCAACAGATAGAAGAGATGGTGCCAAGAGTGTTGCAGGAAGGCGATCATGTTGGTATCGGCGAACATGAGTTGCTGTTCCGCCCCTATGGTTCTCCAACGACCAGTGGCGTAGAAGACTTGCCAACCATCTCGGTAAGCCCACCAGCCGAGATGACGTATCGCACACGTGAAGACTCGCTCGCAACACTGGCGACCAGTGATCAGTTTAGCACAAATGCGATGGCAAATGGCACGGCACCAGAAATTGTACAAGAAGAGGTGCAACAGCCGCAACAGCCGCAACAGTCGCCACTTCCACAGCCTATCGCGCAAGAGCAAGCGGTGCAGCCTGTTACTCAGGTAGAAGAGGTACAACCGCAGCAAGAGCAGAATATTGCCGCTAGCAATGGTTCAGCTATGCCAGAGTCACCTGTAGCTGCTCAAAGCATTTCTGTCGCGACATCCTATGCCCCACCTTCGACAACTGCTCACGAACAAGAGGAGGCTCCCGTCATTAACACATCACCGTCTGCTGAAAACACACCAGTAGTGCAAAGTGCAACCGCACAGCCACCAACATTAAATGCTGGTACGCCCGCTACAATCCCCAACACAGGCACTTCAGCGACAATTCCCAACACAGGCACAGACACAAACGTCACGTTTGGCCGGCTCACGACCATCTCACAGCCTTCGCTACCAGATATGACGGCATTGACTGCCGCTCTCTCTGCGTTGGATGGCCAGGTCATGTCGTTGCAAGAGCAGCTTCATGCGACCCAGGATGCTATGCACAGTCACGATGCCGAGATCGCGCAAACCACCAACCAGCTTCGTGTCGGTGTACGTAAGGTTGCCGACCGCATGGACAACACAATTGCCGACGTTGCCCGCAGTCGCGAAGCACTGGCATGGGCCGACCTCTCGCAGCTTATGGAAGATGTAATGAACAATCCACGCGACATCGAGTATGTCACAAAGCTCGCTCGCAAAGCGCGTGAACTCAACAAAATCTTCCAAATTCATCAAAATGTGCTCAACACTATGTACGAATGTAACAGTTTGTTACGCGGCCTCATCGGTGAAGAGAGATAAATGGACAAGGAAAAGGTTACAGACAACAGGCGGATGGCTTGCCATTCGCCTGTTGTCTGTAACCTTTTCCTTGTATAGACTTGGTATACGGATAGCTTCATGCAAAAACATGCGTT
>CAXTUE010000771.1:0-2015 GCA_964247355.1 uncultured Ktedonobacteraceae bacterium
AGAGGTGGCCATTACAGGGACGATACGTTCTGTCCTGGACGCCGTGACACAATGGACGCAGAACTTTGAGTTGATTGTGGTGAATGATGGTAGCAAGGATGCGACGCCTGCGATTCTGGAGGGAATAGCAGTGGAGGAGCCACGGCTACGTATTCTCACGCATGAGGTCAATCAGGGCTATGGGGCCGCGCTCGTCAGTGGTTTTGAGGCAACGAGTAAAGACCTTGTATTTTTTATGGACTCCGACGGGCAGTTCGATATTTATGATCTAGAGCGTTTCTTTCCCTTGATCGGGCAATATGATGCAGTGCTAGGCTATCGTGTGCATCGCCAGGACACATGGCTACGCAAATTGAATGCGTGGGGCTGGAAGATGCTTGTACGGTCGGTGTTCAAACTGCATGTGCGTGACATTGATTGCGCCTTTAAACTGTATAAAGCGAGCTTCTTCCAACAGAATCGGTTAGAGACGCGTGGCGCGATGATTAACACAGAGATGCTCTATAAGTTCACACGCGCGGGGTATACTTACACGCAAGTTGGTGTACATCATTTGCCGCGTCAAGGCGGACGTGCGACCGGCGCAAAACTCTCCGTTATCGCCCGCGCCTTCCGCGAACTCTTCGTCTACGCATGGAAATGGCACACCGAAGAGCAACAACAGCGTGTGGCAAAACGTGGTACGATGTAGGGACCGATTTATCCCGTCCTCGTGTGCAATGGAATTGTTTGTGGGGTGTGATAGGTCTGCGGGGTGTGATGAATCAGACCCGTACCAATATGTGTATGTATATAGATAGAGGAGAGCCTGTTCATGCCTACAGCAGATTTCGCGGAGACGTATAGCCGGTTACTAAAGGATGTTTTTATTGAGCAGGCTCGTAAACAAATCGAAGAGGGAGCCGATGCGCTCACGCTTGCCGATGCCTACGCTGAGCAGGGCAAGCCAGATTTCGCGCTGGCCTATCTCTTCCTGACCGACTTACCTGATGATGCTAAACGTGATATCTTTGCGCGTTCGTATGAGCGGCGCGCAGTGCTCTCCGACGAAAAGGCCGAGTCCTTCGACCAGCAATTTAACCGCCCATTTCCGCTTATTAAGCTCGAAGCGCAGAAAGACCGCACCGCCGCCCAGCAGATACGGCAGGGGAAACGTGTACGTCGCGAAGCCAAGCCGTTGCGCGTGAACTAAGCTGCATAGGAGTTGAGAATCCAGAGTGCGGTTTTTTCGTCTTCCACAGTACCAATTTGCTTAATTAACTGCGCCAGCATTTCCACGCTCTGAATATTTGGAACCTTTTGCTGTGCGACTTCTACAAGTTGAGGAAAGCGCGCTTCAACTAGTGTCGTTAGCATTTCTTGCGCCCCTCTGGTTTCTCCTTTGGCAACTCTTTTCTGTATATCTGGATTGTCATCTATAAGACTGTCATATTCAATAAGATTGTCCTGCATTGTTTGTTTCTCCTTTTCTGATAACGTTTTCGACCTTTGTAGAATTCGTACGAAGCGTGCGATGTGATTTCCAAAGAGCACTTTCGGATAATATTGTTTCATCACCTCAATCGCTTGCATCAGCAATGAGACACTAACGTTTTTCATTGCAGGTAATAGCGTATACATTGCTATCACATGATCTTTTACAAACTGTTGAGCATCAAGTGTTGATAAAACAACGACTTTATACTGGAATGTTAGAAGTTCTTCATCTCCACTCATCTCTTGATACGGTGGCTTTGGAACTGTGGTCTCAAATGGATATAAAATTATTGATAGTACTGGTAGACGATGCTTGATATGTAACCCTACGTGGTAAGAAAGCATACGCAAGGGCATAGCACTACCAGCACCTGTTTGAAGCTCCATGTTAGCAATATGTGGTTTGCCTTTATACAGTACATTATATACTAAATCGGCTCTTAATGTGGACCTGTCAATCTCGATATTTTGCTCATTGATCAGTTCCACACCTTCTACAAGCCTCAGTAATATCTCTGCTGCCTCATCGCCAAATAATG
>CAXTUE010000772.1:0-2014 GCA_964247355.1 uncultured Ktedonobacteraceae bacterium
GATCATAGTCATATTCTCCATCCTTCATCGTACGAGGAAGTGCCGAGAGATCGAGATCAAGCTCAACGGGAACCCACGTCAGGGGTGCAAGGACCTTCTGCTGGATCATTTCAGGAATATCTCGTGCAAAGGCGCAGGTCGGTAGAACCGAGAGCATACTATTGGCATGAGAGCGGTAAGGAGTTGCGGTAACTCCTGCTGTGACGCCCTGCAATGGGAAGACTATTTGCATCAAGAACGGTCTCAAGGGATTGCATCAGAGAGGGAAGGGTTGCCACAAGCACCACCTGTTCTTTGTCTCGATGTCCCTGCATCAGCAAACCAACCTCCAATCCCTCCTCACGAAGTGTCTGCACAAGCTGTCGTGCAATATCCTGGAGATGAATAAGCACAAGGACTCGGCCCTGTACGACGCGATCTCTGGCAAACCGGGCAAGAATAAGACTTTTGCCTGTCCCCGTCGGCAACGTCACATACAACCTCCGATACCCATTCGCCACACGCTGATGCAAATGCTGCACTGCAAGCTGTTGATAGTCGCGTAATTCTGGCATATCTATATTTTTCTTTCTTCTTAGAATGCGTGGTGTTGTGTTTCCACCTCTGCGCAGGAAAATGTGTTCTTAAGGCCATGTGACAGAAAGCCGTGGATACCAACACAGTAGCAAACCGGCGTGGGTAGGACGTGGGTAAGTCGAGGGGTACAGCGTGGATAGGTGGGAAGAGTGATTCCTCTGGAAGGAGTAGGTAGGTGAGCAAAAGAGTGCTTGGCTTTAAGCAGGCACTTGCAGATGAGCGGAGCCGCGAGGGGTTAGAACGAGTATCTTTTCCACACGCCCTTGGTGAAGAGAATATTTTCGCCGAGAGAAGAGAGTCTTGTGCACGAATCCTCAACTTTCTCGAACCGACAAAAATACTGTTTTTTTTCTTGCAAGCATGTGGATATAAACAGCTACGCTGCTTACATGTGATGGTGGAAAGCATATCTTTACAAAGCTTAGGAGCACACGTAGAGGATATATACCCATCTACAATGGGAATGTACCCCTCGAATTGTTGCACGGGAAAAGATATACCGTATTAACGCCTAAACACCCTTATACTTAAAGGTGAACCTAACTCTTTCCCCACTTGGAAGTTTACTCTCTCAACATGTCAATGTATAATGTTAGCTATACATGTGTGCTTTTTTTAGGAGAAGAGATAGCTATATGAGTATTGAGCTACCGAGAACAGTAAAAGTATTTTACAGTTACGCTCCTGAAGATGGAGAACTACGTGACAAGTTCGCCAGACACTTAAGCACTATGGAACAGCTTAAACAGATTTCTAGTTGGCATGCACGAGATATCAGTGCGGGCAGCGAGCGCGAAACCGAAATACTTGCACGGTTGAATGATGCTCATATCATTCTGCTGCTTATTAGTCCTGATTTTATGGCTTCTAACTATTGTTACAGTATTGAGATGAGAAGAGCATTAGAGAGACATACACAAAGGCAAGCAAAAGTTATTCCTATCCTCCTTCGACCAGTAGATTGGGAAGGAGCCCCTTTCAGTCACCTCGAAATGCTGCCCACTGGAGCTAGACCCGTTACGAGTTGGAAAAATATTGATGAAGCGTTCCTGGATGTTGCGAAGGGTATACGTCGGGTAGTTCAAGATATTCTTTCTAAAACAAAAGAACAGTGGTTAGATGAGGGACGCAATTTTCATCAGAACAAACAGTACGAGCAGGCACTCTTTGCCTATGAGCAGGCAATTTGTCTAGACTCCAACTATACGCGTGCTCATCGTAACAAAGGTGATGCGCTTTATGAGCTGAGGCGTTATCAAGAAGCTCTTGCTGCATATGAGCAAGCAGCTCAACTTGAGCCTCACTCAGCACGCATCCATAACAGTAGAGGCGATACCCTTCTACGTCTTCAGCGTTTTGGGGACGCCCTCGCGGCCTATGAAGCAGCACTTCGGCTTGATCCAACATCTGCACATACATGGAACGCCAAAGCCAATAC
>CAXTUE010000773.1:0-2000 GCA_964247355.1 uncultured Ktedonobacteraceae bacterium
TAGGAGTGTGGGGCGAACGGAATAATAGAATACGAAACGTCTGTACAGGTCTAATTCCATTACACCCTTCGTTCCCGCACACAAATGTTGGAGAAATTTGAACACCTGTAGGGGTCTGCATTCTATCACACCCTCGTCGACGATTGAAATTGTCCAAAGGATTGACGAAACATAGCATTTGTCCTTCCAAATGGTCGATTGGCGGCACGGGTGTAATGGAATGCAGACCCCTACTTGCGATAACCCCACCTATGCGTTACACTAATCGTGCATTACCGTTTGCTATGGAAGAGCACATATATAAAAAGCGTAGTTAGGTCATTGTCAAGACAGGGCGCCCGCAAGGGGAACGCCCCTCCCATACGACCATAGCGCTTTGGGATCGGGTTCGTGTATGGGAGGGGCGTTCCCCAAGCCACATTTGGGGAATGATGAAGGCAGCGGGTGCCCTGGTTACAATATAGCAAGGGATGGGGATACAGGTATCATGCAGTTAACTTCGGCACATAAGAAGGCTCTTGACTCTTATTATAGAGAGTTGTCGGCGTATCATGAGAAGAGGGTGACACATGAGACGGCGGTCAGGAGCGCGTTTCAGGACTTGCTGAAAGCGTTCGCGCAGACGGCGAACTGGATGCTTATTCCAGAGCAGACGCTGGCGAATGGCAAACGGCCCGATGGGACGTTGCGCGATAGCTTTAACCTGCCGCGTGGCTATTGGGAAGCCAAGGATACAAAAGACGACCTGAAGAACGAGATACGCAAGAAAATTTCGGCAGGGTATCCCATTAGCAACACTATTTTTGAAGATACGCGGCGCGCTGTGCTGTACCAGAATAGCAAGCCTGTCCTCGATGCCGACCTGACACAACCAAAAGAGTTGACGGAGGTCTTAGATTCCTTCTTCCACTACGCGGAACCCGATATCGAGACGTTTGAACATGCGGTGCAGGACTTCAAGGAGAGCATTCCCGACCTTGCACAGGGGCTGGTGCAACGCATCAAAGAGGAACACGCGAAGAACAAACCGTTTGTTGCGGCGTTCGGCACGTTTCTTGAGTTGTGTCGCTCCTCGCTTGACCCGAACATGAGTAGCGCGACGGTCGATGAAATGCTGGTGCAACACCTGCTGACCGAGCGGCTGTTCCGTACTGTGTTCAACAATCCCGATTTCACGAGGCGCAACGTGATCGCTGCAGAGATCGAGAAGGTGATCGAGACGCTTACCAGTCGCTCGTTTGACCGCAACGAGTTTGCGCGGCGGCTGGACCGCTTCTATGTCGCGATAGAGAATGCCGCCAAAGGTCTGGACGATTGGACGGAGAAGCAGCATTTCCTCAACACCGTCTACGAACGCTTCTTTCAAGGGTTCTCGATCAAACAGGCCGACACACACGGCGTTGTCTACACGCCACAGGAGATTGTCGAGTTCATGTGTGCCAGCGTCGATGTCATTCTGCAACGCGAGTTTTCTTCCTCGCTCTCGGAGCCAGGCGTGCAGATACTCGACCCTGCAACGGGTACGGGCAACTTCATCGTCAACCTGATACAAAATCACATTTCCGGTGGCGACCTCGCGCATAAATACAAGCACGACCTGTTCTGCAACGAAATCATGCTGCTGCCCTACTACATCGCCTCGCTCAACATCGAGCACGCCTACTACGAGAAAACCGGCAACTACACCCCCTTTGAAGGCATCTCGTTTGCTGATACGCTCAATCTCGAAGGCCAACAAATGGAACTGTTCAGCGAGCGCAACACTGAACGTATTCAACGCCAGAAGGAAGCACAGATTATGGTGGTGATTGGAAATCCACCATACAATATGGGGCAAAAAAGTGAGAATGATAACAACAAAAATCGTAAATACTCAAAGATAGACCAGCGTATACGCGAAACATATGCTAAAGACTCGAAAGCAACTCTTAATAACAAACTTTACGATACATATGTCAAGTTCTTCCGTTGGGCTATAGACCGTTTGCAAGGACGAGATG